>NZ_JBHUXV010000018.1:0-121078 GCF_042669125.1 Streptomyces sp. NPDC057253
GCCGGACACACCGTCCGGCACCACGGCGGAGCCTGAGGGAGGCAGCGATGAAATACGACGGATTCCTCGCCCGTGTGCGCGAACGAGGCGAATACAACGACCAGGAAGAAGCCGCGGACGTCACCAACGCCGTGCTGCACGTCCTGGCCCAGCGCATCAGCCCGGGAGAGATCAAGGACCTCGCGTCCCAGCTGCCCGATCCGCTTGGACACGTTCTGAACGAGGCCACGCCTGAACAGGCACGGGGCTTCGGAATCGAGGAGTTCTACCGCCGGGTCGCCGTGCGTACCGGTGCCCGGCCGCGCACGGCTCAGTGGGACGCCAGTGCGGTCCTGACCACCGTCGCCGACGCCGTCACCGGGGGAGAACTGAACCAGATCATCAGCCAACTCCCCTCCGGCTACGCGGTCCTGTTCGGCAAGGCCGACCTCGCGGACTGAACCTCCGAGCTCACAGCAGGAGGTCGAAGACGGCTCGGGCCTCGTCCCAGTGCTGGGTCTGAGGGTTCTTCAGGTCGGGGTGGAGAATCTTGAAGCTCTGGGCAAGGGCCAGACTGAGACCGCCGACGATGTCCGGGTAGGCCGCCTCGGTCTCCTCGTCGGGCGTGCGGTCCAGAGCGGGGTGGGCGGCGATCTGCTCCAGGATCGGCTTGAGTTCGACTTCCTGGTCGATCTTCCGGAAGCGATGAATGCTCTCCTGGAGACCCTTTGTGATCGGCAGGTCACTGGTCCTGATGACATCGCGCCCATTGGCCTTGGCAGTGGCCTGGGCGACGACCAGCAGATCGTAGAGCTTGGCGTCGACGAAGTCGCTGTAGCGCTTGAGATCGTTCTTGTCGACGTCCAGCCCCGCGGCCGCGCGGAAAAACCTCTCGAACCTGGCGATGGACATCACGGTCATGACGGTAACCTCCGGCAGCGGACGCCGGGGTGGCCCCCGGCCCCCTGGGCTTCCTGGTCAGCGTGGCCGACGGGGTGCGCCGGACGCATGCGCATGCCGGGCCCAATCGGCCTCCTCGGATCGCCCTGCCAGGCCCAGGCGTACGACTGGCCAGGGAGTTCGCGGGGACGCGGATCGCGGGAGGCGGCGCCGCGGCCGACGCGACCCGGCAGGGCATCCCGGTTAGGCTCACACCGTGAGGTGGCTGCGGGCCTTCGCGGAGGTCGTGCGATCAGGGCTCACGATCGAGGAGACGCGGCTGGAGCCCCTGCTCGCGCTGCGCACGGCCGCCGGCGTGGCGATCGTCGTCGGTTCGGCGCTGTGGCTGGTCTCCCCTGCGTACGCCGCGTCCGCCGCCCTCGGCGCCTTCTCCGCGGGTGGGGCCACCTTCCAGCGCACCTGGCGTCCGCGCAAGGTGATCGCGCTCGGTGCGGGCGCGGGTCTGGCGCTCAGCACCTTCGTGGGCTACCTGGCGGCAGGACGACTCGTGACGTTCCTTCCCCTGCTGGCCGTATGGGCCTTTGCCGCGGGGATGGCGTGGGCTCTCGGATCGACCGCCGGCATCGTCGCCGCGACGACGGTCGGCAGCATGCTGGTGACCATCACCCTGCCCACGAGTGTCGGGCGCGCCCTGGAGCATGCCGGGGTCATCGCACTGGGGGGCGTGGTGCAGGCCGTACTGATCCTGCTCTTCCCGGTCCGGCGGTGGGGAGCGCATCGTGACGCGCTCGCCGACGCCCTGGCGGCCGTGGCGGACTACGCCCGCAGGCTCCGGCACGACCCCACCGCGCCGTTCGAACCGGAGCCGTTGATGACGGCCCGGGACGCGGCTGCCGTCACCCCGTCACAGGCCCGCACCCGGCCCCCCGTCCTGCACGGCCCCCGGGGCCTCGCCGAGCGCATCGTGCCCGTCGTCGCCGCGCTCGCCGACCCCGACGTCGGCGCCCCGGCAGAGGGTCCCGGGCGGGACCGCGCACGGGAGTTGCTCGCCGCGGCCGCCGAGGTCCTGGACGCGGCCGCCCGTACGGTCCGACGCGGCACTCCCGCCGAGGTGCCGGCCGCGATCGCGGAGGCCCTGCACGTCGACGAGGAGCACGAGGTGCTGGAGGGGCCCGCGCGGCAGGCCGCCGAGCGGCTCGTGGAACTGCTCGGCGAGGCGTCGGAGATCGCCGTGAGCGGCGGCGCACGCGGGAAGACGTCCACCCCGACCGGCCCCGCGGGCGCCCACTTCCTGAGGCGCCCGACCATGTTCCGGCTCCTCCCGGTCGTCGTCCGGGGCGTCCGCCGTGAACTCCGCCGGGACTCGCCCGTGTTCCGGCACGCCGTCCGGCTCGCGGCGGTGGCGACGCTCGGCTATCTGATCGCCTCCCGGCTGCCCCTGCACCACGGCTACTGGGCGCCCATCGCCTCGGTGATGGTGATGCGGCCGGACTTCCACCGCACGTACGCCCGCGCGGTGGCCCGTCTCGCCGGAACCCTGGCGGGGGTCGCGCTCGCCACCGGCATGGTGCGGGCCCTGGGACCGGACGCCCAGGTGTTCGGCGCGCTGGCGGTGGTCTCGGCGGGCCTGTCGTACACGCTGATCCGTACCGGCTACGCCTACTCCCAGTGCTTCACCGCCGCGTACGTCGTCTTCCTGCTCGGCATGGGAGGCCAGGCATGGGAGCAGACGGTCCCGGAACGGGTGGTGCTCACCCTGCTCGGCGGGGCTCTGGCCATGCTGGCGTACGTGGTGTTCCCCGCATGGGAGACCCCCCGGCTGCCGGGCCGGCTGGCGCATTGGCTCGCCGCCAACGGCCGCTACGCGGCAGCGGTGCTCCGCAGCCACGCCGAACCCACCCGGGAACAACGCGCCGACGTGCGCAGGGCCCTGCTGGCGAGCAGGGAGGCACGTGCTGCCTGGAAGGAGGCCTACGAACAGGCACGGCAGGAACCGGTCCGCCCCCGAGGTCTGACGTCGCGCGAGGCGCAGGAGGCGGAGGAAGCGCTCAAGAGGTTCGACCGGGCGGTGATGGTCATGGAGAGCCATGCCCCGCAGGTCGACAGCCGTTCCGCCCCCGAGGCCGAGAGGCTCGCCGAGGCCCTGGAGGCGGACACCGCACAGGCGGCGGCCGACGTGCGCGAGCACAGGAACCCGGACTGGGGGCGCGTGGAGGAGGTGCTCCACACGTGGCAGGGCACCGCAGGGGACCGCAGCCCGGTGCTACGGCGCGGCGCGGAACTGCAGAAGCGGGCTCTGGAGGATCTCGCCACGGCCGTAAGCCGCACCCCCCTGGAACGGGACGTCGGCTCCGCTCGCGAGGAGCAGCGGGTACGGGCGGCCATGGCTGCGGAAGACGAGGGAACAGGACCTCGGAACCAGGGCGGCTGACGACGATAAAGTGCACATCCCTCGTACGGTCCGAAGGCGTAGGAGTTTGCGCTATGCATCACTCGCCCGAAAAGGGCCTGGTTCTACGGGAGTTCCGGACGACGGATGTGGACGAGGCTCGACAGGTCATCCAGGAACGCTTCTACGCCAACTCCATCGACGTGCCCTGCGGAAGCGCCGAGTTCATGGCTCGGTACGACATCGCCACCCTCGGCCCGCTCACCCTCGGACGCATCGCTTTCGGCACGGAGGTGCGCATCGAGTTCGGGGAACTCGGTTCCTACCACGTGGACATACCTCTGGGCGGCCGGCTGGTCTGGCGACAGGGAAGGCACACCGACGCGGTGGCGACCACCGCGACCGCCGCCGTCTTCCAGCCGCACGGCGACACGGTCCTCGATCGAGTGAGCACGGACTGCTCCATGCTGGCCGTGAAGATCGACCCCGAAGCCCTCAACGATCAACTCGAACGCCTTCTCGGCCGACCGCTGCGCACGCCCGTCGCCCTCACTCCGGAACTCGACATCGCGCACGGCGCGGGCCTGAGTTGGGTACGGATGATCCGTTCGGTGTTCGACGAGGTGCAGGCCGGCGGGCTGGTCACGACCCCGATGGTCGCCCGCCCGATCCAGGAGGCCCTGCTGACCGGGCTCCTCCTCGCCACCGGCCACCGCTACCGCGACGAACTCGACCGACCCCACCTCGCCCTGCGCCCCGGCCCCGTCAAGCGCGCTGTCGAGGCCATGCACGGCATGCCGCAACACCCTTTCACGGTAGGGGAGTTGGCTGTGCTCGCCGGGGTGAGCGTGCGGCGGCTCCAAGAGGCCTTCCGGCAGTACGTCGGCATGACCCCGCTGGCCTATCTCACCGACGTCCGCCTCGCCTGCGCCCACGACGAGCTGAGCCGCGGCACACCCGGCGAGGTGAACGTGAGCGAGGTCGCTCATCGTTGGGGCTTCGGCCACCTGGGCCGCTTCGCGTCGCGTTACCAGGCGCGCTTCGGCGAGTTGCCCTCACAGACACTGCGTTCCGGGTGACCACGTCCGCGCCATCGCCCCGCGCTGTGCGGACAGTGACCGCGCTCAGTGGATCGTGCACGGCAGCGAACACCCTCTAGGGTTCCGGGTGTTCGCGCGTCCGCTCTCCGGTGCCCCGCGCGGACATCGGCCGCCCCTGCTCCACCCGTGGGGGCCGGTCACCGCCCGTCGGCACCCCCGAGCCGCGGGCGGGCCGGCAGCGCACACGCGGCCTCCACCCCGCCGCGGAGCACTGCCCGACACCGGAGAAGGTCCGGGCCGGTGTCGCCGCCGGCCCGGACCTTGGCAGCGCCGAGGGCCCACCGATGAGGCAGAACCGGGCTTTCCGCCCGTTGCCGCCCGGTCGGTTGTTGACCCTCACGCGGCGTGAGGCTGCATAGTCGGGGGCGTGGAGGATCACTGGACCGTGGGGCACGTGGCCGCAATGGCCGGTGTGAGTGTTCGTACGCTGCATCACTACGACGCGATCGGGCTGGTGCGTCCGTCGGCGCGGACCGCGGCCGGGTACCGGGCCTACTCGGCGGGCGACGTGGAGCGGCTGCGCGAGGTGTTGGCCTATCGGCGACTGGGCTTCGGGCTGCGGGAGATCGCGGCACTGGTCGGGGACCCGGCCACCGACGCGGTCGCGCACCTGCGCCGACTGCGTGGCCTGCTGCTGGAGCGTCGTGATCGCGCCGACGCCATGGTGGCGGCCATCGACAGGGAACTCGAGGCACGGGCGAAGGGACGGGACGTGACACCGCAGGAGCAACTGGAGCTGCTCGGCGCACAGTTGTACGACGCGATCGGCGGCGCCTACACCGCGACACGGCGTACGGAGCCGCGGATCGCCGCGCAGATCTGGGACGCGCTCGGGGACGCGCAGACGGTGTTGAACGTAGGAGCCGGCACCGGCTCCTACGAGCCACCTGATCGCGACGTGACCGCGGTGGAGCCGTCGGCGGTGATGCGGGGGCAGCGGCCCGCCGGGTCGGCGCCGTGCGTGGCCGCCGCCGCGGAGAACCTGCCCTTCGAGGACCGCTCCTTCGACGCCGCGATGGCCGTCTCGACCGTTCATCACTGGGAGGACCCGACAGCGGGGCTGCGCGAGATGCGGCGCGTCGCCCGCCGCGTGGTCGTGCTCACGTTCGACACCGACGGGCCCGGCTGGCAGGACCGCTTCTGGCTCACCCGCGACTACCTTCCTGAGTTCGCCTCCGTCCTCGAAGGATTCCCTTCGCTGGCCGGGATGTCCGCCGCGATCGGCGCCCGCGCCGAGCCGGTGCCGATCCCGTGGGACTGCGCTGACGGACTGTTCGAGGCGTACTGGCGCCGACCGGGGGCGTATCTGGAGGAACACGTGCGTCGCGCGGCGTCGGTATGGACGAGGGTCGGACCGGAGGCCGAGGAGCGGGCGGTGCGCAGCCTCGGCGACGACCTGGACTCCGGCCGGTGGGCCGAGCGCAACGGCGACCTCGCCGGCCTCGACGCCGCGGATCTCGGCCTCCGCCTGCTCATGGCCTGACCGCGTCGGCCGTACTCGTCGTCACTTCCCGCTGTAGACCGGGAAGACCGTGTGCTCGCCGTACTCCACGTCGCGCAGGCTCCGCAGGGCCTCCATGTCGGCGTCGGAGATCTCGAAGTCGACAGCGGCGTTGGAGCGCATGTGCTCGGGGTTCGCCGTCTTGGGCAGTGACACCGTGCCCAGTTGCAGGGTGTAGCGGATGCACAGCTGCGGGACGGACACGCCGTACTTGTCGGCGATCGCCTGGACCTCTGGGTTCTCCAGGATCGCTCCGTGGGCGATCGGCGAGTACGCCTCGACGAGGATCTGCTTGCTCGCGCAGTAGTCCAGGAGTTCCGAGGGAGTGTTGCCGGCGTGGACGAGGAGTTGGTTCGCGTGCGGCGCCACGGTCGCGGCTTGCAGGATGTTCTCCAGGTCGTGCTGCTCGAAGTTGGACACCCCGATCGAGCGGATCTTGCCGGCCTGATACGCCTCTTCGAGCGCGCGCCATGCCGCGCGGTTGCCCTCGGAGTAGTCACCGCCGCGGAAGTCGTTCCACGGCTGCGGGCTGTGAATGAGCATCAGGTCGATGTAGTCGGTGCCCAGTTTCGCGAGTGACCCGTCGATCGCGGCGACCGCCCGGCCGTAGTCCTTGATCTCCGCGGCGAGTTTGGTCGACAGGAACAGCTCGTCGCGCGGCACGTCGGCGGTGCGCACGCCCTCGCCGACGCCGCGCTCGTTGCCGTAGGCCTGGGCGGTGTCGATGTTGCGGTATCCGATCTCGACGGCGGCCCGGACGGCGTCGGCGGCCTTGTCGTCGTCGATGAACCAGGTGCCGAGCCCCAGCTTGGGGATCTCGACCCCGTTGGACAGCGTGTAGGTCTCGTTCAGGACGGTCATGCGGTTGCTCCGTTCTTCGGCAGCCTGCCGTACACCTCGTCGGTGACGGGTTCGAGCCATTCGTTGCTGACGCCCTCACCGGGGGTGATGAGGGCGACGTGGGAGAACCACGCGTCGGCCTTCGCGCCGTGCCAGTGCTTCGTGCCCGCCGGTACGCGTACCACCGTTCCGGGTTCCATGCTGACGGGATCCTCGCCCTCGGCCTGGTACCAGCCGCTGCCCGCGGTGCACAGCAGGATCTGGTCGCCGCCGCCGTCCCTTCCGTGGTGGATGTGCCAGTTGTTGCGGCAGCCCGGCTCGAAGGAGACATTGCTGACGGGGACGGTTCCCGAGGCGAGCGGCGCCAGGTAGCTCTGGCCGGTGAAGTACTGCGCGAAGGCGTCGTTCTTCTCCCCGAGCGGGAAGATCTGGTCGAATCCGTGGACGGTCATGTCCTGCTTTCTCACTAGCGATTGACGTAGCCCATGTGCTCGGCGTTGTAGCGGTCGCCGCTGACGCCGACCCGTCGGGCGAGTCCGTCGAGGTCCGCGACCTCGTCCGCCGACAGGGCGACAGCGGTCGCGGCGCTGTTCTCCCGGATGCGTGCCGTACGGCGAGTGCCCGGAATCGGCACGATCCATGGCCGCTGCGCGAGGAGCCAGGCCAGGGCGATCTGGCCCGGCGTCGCTCCCTTGCCCGCGGCGAGCCGGCCGACATGGTCGACGAGTGCCTGGTTGGCGGCCAGGTTCGCCGCCTCGAAGCGTGGGACCCGCCGACGGATGTCCCCGTCGGTGAAGGCCGTGGACGTGTCGACGGTCCCGGTGAGGAAGCCCTTGCCGAGGGGGCTGAACGGCACGAACCCGATGCCGAGCTCGGCGAGCGTGGGCAGCACCTCGGCCTCGGGATCCCGTGTCCACAGCGAGTACTCGCTCTGGACCGCGGTCACGGGGTGGACGGCGTGGGCGGCGCGAATGGTGGCCGCGGAGGCCTCGGAGAGCCCGAAGTGCCTGACCTTCCCCTCGGCGATCAGCTCTCCGACCGTGCCGGCGACGTCCTCGATCGGTACATCGGGGTCGACACGGTGCTGGTAGAACAGGTCGATCACATCGGTGCGGAGCCGCTTCAGGGACTCCTGCGCGACGTGGCGGATCTGCTCGGGCCGGCTGTCGAGGCCCACCATGCGGCCGTCCTGGATGTCCCATCCGAACTTGGTGGCGATCACGACCTGGTCGCGGATCGGCTCGAGCGCCTCGCCGAGCAGCTCCTCGTTGACGTAGGGGCCGTAGACCTCGGCGGTGTCGAAGAAGGTCACGCCCTCGTCGGCCGCGGAGCGCAGCACCGCGATCATGTCCTCGCGGCTGCCGGGGTTGGGGCCGTAGCTCTGGGACATGCCCATCACACCGAGCCCGATGGCGGAGACGTCCAGGCCTTGTCCGAGTGTCCTGGTGTGCATGGTCATCCTTCGTGGAGCGTGGTCGTGTGTCCGCTGCGGGGCGGTGCTGCGGTGGCCGTCGCGGCGAGGCTCGCGAGCAGCTGAAGCCGCTCCTGGCTGGGGGAGCCGGGCTCCGCGGTGTAGATGAGCAGGGACAGCCCGGGCTCGGCGGTCAGCTCCATCGCCTCGTAGGTCAGGGTGAGGTCGCCGACCTCGTGGTGGTGGAACGTCTTGGTGCCCGAGCCGTGGCGGCGCACATTGTGTGCTCCCCACCGGGTGCGGAAGGCGTCGTTGCGCGTGGACAGCTCGCCGATCAGGTCGTGCAGCTGCTTGTCCCGGGGATCCCGGCCGGCCTCGGTGCGCAGGATCGACACGGTGATGTCCGCGGCCGCCTCCCAGTCGGGGTAGAAGGTTCTGGCCCGTTCGTCGAGGAAGCAGAAGCGCGCCAGGTTTCCCTGTCCGGGGCCCTCCAGCACCTCGTCGTAGAAGACGCGTCCGAGGGCGTTGGTGGCGAGGATGTCCATCCGTCCGTTGCGCACGAACGCGGGCCCGAGGACGACGGCGTCCAGCGCACGGGTCAGGCTGTCCCTGGGCACCCACTTCTTCGGCCTGCGCCTGCGTACGGGCCGGGCGGCGCCGCTGGCGGCCCGAGCGAGGTCGAAGAGGTGCTCGCGCTCGGCGTCGTCCAGCCGCAGCGCCCGGGCGACCGACTCGAGGACGGCGTCGGAGACGCCGGCCAGGTGGCCGCGCTCGATCTTGGCGTAGTACTCCGGGCTCACGTCCGCGAGCATCGCCACCTCGCCGCGGCGCAGGCCGGCGACCCGCCGGTGTCCGGAGACGGGCAGGCCGGCCTGCTCGGGCGTGAGGTTCGCTCGACGGGACATGAGGAACTCTCGTGCTTCGCTCCTGGTGTCCATGCGCTCCACGCTATGTCTCGGAGCGCTGATGAGGGATGCCCTGCCAGTACGCCCCTCACCGGGGACTCCCTCGCCCGGCAGGGCGGCGATGTCATGGCCTCTGCACCTTCGGAGAGCGATCGATGGACATCGACGCAGGTAGGGAGAGCCCATGATGGAGAACACGGGAACCGGCTGGACCGGCGGGAAGAACGCCTTCGGCGACTTCGCACCGGGGATGGTCCACTACACCGACAGGGTCCTCTTCGACGAGGTCTGGGAGCGCGAGGGTCTGTCCAAGCGCGACCGCAGCCTCGTCACCATCGCGGCTCTGACCGCACTCGGAAAGACGGACCAGCTGCGTTTCCACCTCCGCTTCGCCCGCCAGAACGGCGTCACGGACGAGGAGCTCCAGGAGGCCCTGCTGCACTTGGCGTTCTACTCCGGGTGGCCCAACGGGATGGGTGCGACGGGCGTGCTGAAGGACGTCGTCGAGGAGGAGGACTGAGTACGACCCCGGTTGCGGACGCTGTGTCGGGCGGGAGGCCGGTGGCCGGTGCGTTACCCGGCCAGCTCCTTCGTGATGCGGTCCAGCATGAACGCCGAGGACTCGCGAGCCCGCTCCTCCCAGGCGAAGACACACGCCGTGGCGACGCCGTCGAAGTTCAGCTCCCGCAGGGTGCCGAAGAAGGCGTCCCAGTCGACCTCGCCCTGGCCGATGTCCAGGTGCTGGTGGATGCGGGCCGCGGTGCCGGGCGGGTTGAGGATGTAGCGCAGGCCGCTGGAGCCCTTGTGGTTGAAGGAGTCCGCGATGTGCACGTGCTGGAGCTTGTCACCGGCGTAGCGCATCATCGCCGCGATGTCGGCCGTCGGGTCCGCCCCGGACAGGTGGAAGGAGTGCGGGGCGCAGTACAGGTAGTTGACCCACGGCTTGTTGATCGCGTGGACCAGGTCGACCGCGGGGGTGTTCTCCTCGCAGAAGTCGTCGGGGTGGGCCTCCAGGTTCAGAGCGATGCCTTCGCGCTCGAACAGCGGGAGCAGCTCCTCCAGGGAGCGCCAGAACGCGGCCTCGCTCTCGGCGGCGCGCTCGGGGCGGCCGTTGAACTCCGAGTTCATCAGCGGGCATTCGAGGTCCGCGGTGATCTCGATCATCCGCTTCCAGTAGCGGACGGCGGCCTGCCGCTCGCCCTCGTCGGGTGAGGACCACTTGTACAGCGGCAGCACCGAGGACAGCTTGACGCCGTGCCTGCGCAGGGAGTTCTTCAGCTCGGCGATCCGCCGGTCGTCCGCGCGCGGGTGCAGGAAGAACGGCATGAAGTCGTCGCGCGGCGACAACTCGATGTACTCGTAGCCGAGTTCGGCCACCGTGCGCACCATGTCGTCGATCGGCAGGGCGCGGAACATGTACGGGTCGAGGGCGATCTTCACGCGGTACCTCCGTAGAAGGCGGGACGGGGCTTGAGGTCCGTGGCGACGACGTGGCCGGACTCCAGGGCCTCGACGGTCGCGGCGGTGATGACGGTGGCGGCGTATCCGTCCCAGGCGGACGGCCCCGTGGGCGCGTCCCCGGCGGCGACGCCCGCGATCCACTCCCGGAACTCGGTGTCGAAGGCGTCCCGGAAGCGGCCGACCCAGTCGGTGAGCACCTCGGTGCTGTGCGAGGCGGCGGTCCGCACCCCCACGGCAGCGGGGTCGGGCAGCCGTACGAGGCCCTCCTCGCCGACCGCCTCGCACTGGATGTCGTAGCCGTACTGGCAGTTGACGAAGACCTCCAGGTCGATGCGGACGCCCTTGGCGGTCTCGAAGAGCATGATCTGCGGGTCCTTGAGAGGGGCGAACCGCCTGCTCGTCGCGCGCGGGGTGAGCACCTGGGTGGAGACGATCTCGTCGTCGAGGAGCCAGCGCAGTACGTCCACCTCGTGCACGGCGGTGTCCAGGGCCGCCATGGCGGAGGTGTACGACTCGGGGACGGTCGGGTTGCGGTGGGCGCAGTGCACGATCAGCGGCTCACCGATCCGGCCGGAGTCGATGACCTGCTTCATCTGCCGGTAGCCGGTGTCGTAGCGGCGCATGAAGCCGACTTGGACCAGTCGGCTGCCGCGGGCCTGCTCGGCCTCGACGATCCTGAGGCAGTCCTCGGCGGTGGTGGCGAGGGGCTTCTCGCAGAACACCGGCTTGCCGGCGGCGATCGCGTTCAGCACGTGCTCGGCGTGGGTGGGGCCCCAGGAGGTCACGAGGACGGCGTCGACCTCTTCGGAGGCGATCAGGGCGGCGCCGTCGGGCAGGACCCGGGCGCCGACCGGGGCTGCCGCGTCCTGGGCGCGGGCGGTGTCGATGTCGGTGACGGCGGTGACCCGGGCGCCGGTGACGGTGTGGGTGAGGCGGTGGATGTGCTCCTGGCCGATCCAGCCGGCGCCGATGACGCCTACGCGTACGGTCATGTGATTGCAACCTGTTTCTGAACTAGGAGAAGCGCGTGCGGAGTTCGGCTTCGAGGGTTTCGAGGGAGCGCCCCTTGGTCTCGGGGACGCAGAGCTTCACGAAGGCGATGGCGAGGATGCCCAGCACCGCGAAGAGGAAGAAGGTGTTCGACACGCCCACCCCGTCGACCAGGGAGGGGAAGGCGAGCCCGATGGCGAAGTTGGTCAGCCAGAGCACGACGGCGGCCATGCCCATCCCGAACGCGCGCATCCGCATGGGGAAGATCTCCGAGAGCATCAGCCAGGTCACCGGTGAGATCGCGCCCTGCTGGAAGGCGAGGAAGGTGACGGTCATCGCAAGCACGAGGTAGGCGCGGGCGTCGCCGGACGGCAGGAGCAGCGAGAAGACGCCGATCAGCACCAGCGCGGCGGTGGTGCCGAGCTGTCCCGTCATCAACATCGGGCGGCGGGGCACGCGGCCGAGCAGCCAGATCCCGGCGAAGGTGGCGAGTACGGAGATGACGCCGTTGGCGATGTTGGCGGTCAGTGCGCTGTCGGAGGTGAATCCGGCGTCGGTGAGGATCTGGGTGCCGTAGTACATGATCGTGTTGACACCGGTGACCTGCTGCACGATCGCGATGCCGAAGCCCACGAACATGAGCCTGCGGATCCAGGGCGTGGCCTTGATGTCCGCCCAGCCTCCGAGCTGCTGCTCGGCGTCCTTGACGGCGAGCGCGGCCACCTCTTTGAGCTCGGCCTCGGCCCGCTGCCGGGTCCGGACCTGCTTGAGGACGTCCAGGGCCTCGTTGAAGCGGCTCTTCGAGGCCAGCCACCTGGGACTCTCCGGCATCACCAGGACGCCGAACCAGAGAGCCACGGCTGGCAGGGTCGCCACGACGAGCATCCAGCGCCAGACGCCGCCGGACTCGTCACCCACCCGTGCGATGACGGCGTTGCAGGTGAACGCGGTCAGCTGCCCGGTGACGATCATGAGTTCGTTACGGGTGACCAGTGCGCCCCGCCGCTCCGCGGGGGAGATCTCCGCGAGGTACACGGGCACGGTGACCGACGCACCGCCGACCGCGAGACCGAGCACGAACCTGGCCACGACCATGACCGCGGTGTTCGGGGCGAGCGTGGCGGCCAGCGCGCCGACGAAGAACAGCACCGCCAGCGTGAGGATGCTGCGCCGTCGGCCGCGTGCGTCCGAGAGCCGTCCTCCGAGCACCGCTCCGAGCGCGGCGCCCAGCAGGAGGGAGCTGGTGACCATGCCCTCGGTGAAGGGGGTGAGGCCGAGGTCGTCGGTCATGTAGGGCAGGGCGCCGTTGATGACGCCGGTGTCGTAGCCGAAGAGGAGCCCGCCGAAGGTGGCGACGACCGTGATGAGCCGCAGCCGACGGGACACCACCGCGGGGGGTGCGTGGTCCGTGCGGGGACCGGTGCCGAGCTTGACGTCCATGGCGCCTCCTAACCGAGCTTCGGGCGACGTGTACCCGTCAGCCCGCAGCTAGCCAGGTGCTCACGGGTGCTGATCGCGATGGGCAGCGGCACCTCGGGCGCACACGGATACAGGTCCTGCTCGACGATCACGAACAACTCGGCGTCCAGCCTGGCCAGTTCGGCCACCACGTCGGCCGGGTTCGGGACCCCCGCGGGCGGTGAGACACACACCCCGCGCTTGACGGCCTCCCCGAAGCCCAGGTTCTCGGCGGCGACCTGGGCGAGGATCTCGGGGTCCATCTGCTTGATGTGGACATAGCCGACCCGCTCGCCGAACCGGCGGATCAGATCGAGGTTGTCGCCGCCGCCGTAGGCCACGTGCCCGGTGTCCAGGCACAGGTTGGTGTAGCGGGCGTCGGACTCGTTCAGCAGCCGCTCGATCTGCGGCTGGGTCTGGATGTGGCTGTCGGCGTGCGGGTGGACGACCAGGCGTACGTCGTACTCGTCGAGCAGGAGCCTGCCGAGCCGGTCGGCGTTCTTGCCGAAGCCCGCCCACTGCTCGGCGGTCAACTCCGGGGACTCGGTGAAGGCGCCGGTTTTCTCGTCCCGGTACATGGGCGGTATCAGGACCAGGTGGTGCGCGCCGGCCGCGGCGGTCAGGGCGGCCACCTGGCGGACATGGGCCAGCATCTCGTCCCAGGCCTCGGGCCGGTGCAGAGCGCCGAACGCGGTGCCCCCGGAGACCTTCAGACCCCTGGCGTCCAGCTCCTCCTTCAGCCGCTGCGGGTCGGTGGGCAGATAGCCGTACGGGCCGAGTTCGAGCCACTCGTAGCCGGCCCGTACGAGCTCGTCGAGGAAGCGGGTGTGGGGCACCTGGTGCTCGTCCTCGGGGAACCACACGCCCCAGGAGTCGGGCGCGGAGCCCAGGCAGAGATTGCCGACGGTGGTGCGCAGGGGGGTTGGCGCCGTTGCCATGGTGTGTCCTTCGGGGAGGGGACTCAGTTGGACGTGGGGAAGGTGAAGCCGGCGGTCACCTGCTGGGCCTGTGCGGGCCAGCGCGTGGTGACGACCTTGGGGCGGGTGTAGAAGCGGATGCCCTCGGGGCCGTGGATGGGGGAGTCGCCGATGAGGGAGTCCTTCCAGCCGCCGAAGGAGTAGTAGGACATCGGGACCGGCACCGGCACGTTGATGCCGATCATGCCGACCTTGATCCGGCGCTGGAAGGTGCGGGCGGCTTCGCCGGAGGCGGTGAACAGGGCGGTGCCGTTGCCGTACGGGTTGGCGTTGACCAGGTCGATGGCCTGGTCGAGGGAGTCGGCGCGGACGACGGCGAGGACCGGGCCGAACAGCTCCTGCTGGTACGCCTCCATCTCGGTGGTGACATGGTCCAGGAGGGAGGGGCCGGTGAAGTAGCCCTCCTCGTGTCCGTCGATCTTCAGACCGCGGCCGTCGACGACGACGGTGGCGCCCTGGGCCTGCGCGGTGCCGACGGCGTTCTCGACGCGTTCCTGGGCGGCCCTGGTGACCAGCGGTCCCATGTCGGTGCCCGGGGCGTCACCGGGTCCGACCTTCACCTCGTTCGCCTTGCGCCTGAGGATGTCCACCAGTTCGTCCGCCGCGTCGCCCACGGCGACCGCCACCGACACGGCCATGCAGCGCTCGCCGGCCGAACCGTAGGCCCCGGCGGTGATGTGGTTGGCGGCGAACTCCAGGTCCGCGTCCGGGAGGACGACGGCGTGGTTCTTCGCGCCGCCGAGGGCCTGGACGCGCTTGCCGTGCGCAGTGGCCCGCTCGTGCACGTACTTGGCGATGGGGGTGGAGCCGACGAAGGAGACGGCCTCGATGCCGGGATGGGTGAGGAGGGCGTCGACCGCGTCCTTGCCGCCGTGCACGACGTTGAAGACGCCGTCCGGCAGACCCGCCTTCCGGTACAGCCCGGCGACGAAGTTGGCTGCGGACGGGTCTCGCTCACTGGGCTTGAGGATGAAGGTGTTTCCGGTCGCGAGGGCGATGGGGTGCATCCACAGGGGCACCATGGCGGGGAAGTTGAACGGCGTGATGCCCGCGACGACACCGAGCGGCTGGCGGAAGTTGTGCACGTCCACGCCGCGCGAGACCTGGTCGGAGAAGGCCCCCTTCAGCACGTCGCCGAGACCGCAGGCGAACTCGACGACCTCACGGCCCCGGGTGATCTCGCCGCGGGCGTCGTCGACGGTCTTGCCGTGCTCGGCCGAGATGATCCGGCCCAGCTCCTCCTCGTGCTCGACCAGGAGTTGGCGGAAGGCGAACATCACCTGGGTGCGCTGAGTGAGGGAGGACTCGGACCAGGTCTCGAACGCGGCGGAGGCGGCCTGGACGGCCGCGTCCACGTCCGCGCCGCCGCCGAGGACGACCCGGGCCTGTTCCTGGCCGGTGGCCGGGTTGAACACCGCCTGGGTGTCCGTGCCGGTGACGGGTGCGCCGTTGATCCAGTGGGGAATGGTGTTCACGGGAGCGGTGTCCTTAGAGGTAGTGGCGCTGGGCCTGCTTGTGGGCGGCGTAGGTGTCGTAGGCGGCCTGCGTGCTGTCGAGTGCGGAGACCTCGCTGACCGGGACGTCCCACCAGCCGTGGCCGGGCGGGTTGGGCCCGTACAGGTCGGTCTCGACGTGGACGACGGTGGTGCGGGTGGCGGTCTTCGCCTTCTCCATGGCCGAGCGGAACTCCGCGACACTGGTGGCGTGCAGGACGTCCGCGCCGAGGCTCGAGGCGTTGGCGGCGAGGTCGACGGGCAGGACCTCGCCGTCGAGTAGACCCGAATCGTCGTTGCGGAAGCGGTACTTGGTGCCGAACCGCTGTGAGCCCAAGGACTCCGACAGCGAGCCGATGGAGGCGAAGCCGTGGTTCTGCACGAGGACGACGATGACCTTCAGCCCCTCGGAGACCATGGTCACGATCTCCTGGGCCATCATCAGGTAGGAGCCGTCACCGACGAGCACGACGACTTCACGGGTGGGGTCGGCCATCTTGGTGCCGACGCCGGCCGCGACCTCGTAGCCCATGCAGGAGTAGGCGTACTCGACGTGGTAGGCCTTGGGGTCGCGGGCCCGCCACAGCTGCTGGAGGTCACCCGGCAGGGAACCGGCCGCATTGATGACGACCGCGCGGTCGTCCAGGACGTCGTTGAGCGCGCCCAGGATCTGCGTCTGGGCGGGCAGCCCACCGGCGTTGCGGTCCGGGGCGAAGCAGGTCTCCTCGATCTCCCGGGTGCGGGCGATGAGTTCACGCGTGCGTGCCCGGTACTCCGGAGTCACCTCCCAGCCCTCCAGCGCGGCCGAGAGGGCGTCGATGCCGAGCCGGGCATCGGCCACCAGCGGCTCCGCGGAGTGCTTGACGGCGTCCAGGCGGGCGACGTTGAGGTTGACGAAGGTGACCTCGGGGTCACCGAAGACGGTGTGGCTGGCGGTGGTGAAGTCGGAGTACCGGGTCCCGATACCGAGGACGACGTCGGCTTCACGGGCCAGTTCGTTGGCCGCGTAGGAGCCGGTGGAGCCGATGCCGCCCACTGCGCAGGGGTGGTCCCAGGGCACCGCGCCCTTGCCCGCGTGCGTGTCGGCGACCGGGATGCCGGTGGCGTCGGCGAACGCGCGCAGCGCGGTCTCCGCACCCGAGTACACGGTGCCGCCGCCGGCCACGATCAGCGGCTTTCTCGCGTTCTTGAGGAGGGCCGCGGCCCGCGCGACGGCGGCTGCCTCCGGCGCCGGGCGGCCGACATGCCACACCCGGCGTCGGAAGAAGGAGAGGGGCCAGTCGTACGCTTCGGCCTGCACGTCCTGCGGCAGCGCCAGGGTGACGGCCCCGGTCTCCACCGGGTCGGTCAGCACCCGCATCGCCGCCAGCGCGGCCGGGATCAGCTGCTCGGGCCGCTGGATCCGGTCGAAGTACTTCGATACGGCCCGGAAGGCGTCGTTGACCGTGACGTCGCCGCCCCGGGTGTCCTCCAGCTGCTGGAGCACCGGGTCGGCGGCCCGGGTGGCGAACATGTCCGAGGGCAGCAGCAGCACCGGGATGCGGTTGGTGGTGGCCAGGGCCGCACCCGTGATCATGTTCGTGGAGCCCGGGCCGGTCGAGGCCGTACAGGCGAAGGTCGCCAACCGGTCACGCATCTTCGCGTAGGCGACGGAGGCGTGCACCATGCCCTGCTCGTTGCGGGCGAGGTAGTACGGCAGATCCGCCTCGCCGGTGACGGCGGCCTGGAGCAGGGCCTGGCCGACTCCGGCCACGTTGCCGTGCCCGAAGATGCCCCACACCCCGGGGATCAGACGCTGTTCCTGGCCGTCCCGCTCGCTGTACTGGTGGGCCAGGAACCGCACCAGGGCCTGCGCGGTGGTCAGTCGTACGGTGTTCATCGGCTCTCTCCGAAAGGCAGGCGGTCGTCGACGTCCTGCGTGTCCCAGGTGGCGCGCACCCAGCCGTGGGCGGGGTCGTCGCAGATCAGCCAGGCCTGGTCCGGGCCGGGCCCCGCCATGACGTTGAGGTGGTGGAGGTCGTAGCCGTGCCGGCCGTGCGGGATCAGCACGGTGTCCCCGGAGCGGATCTCGGCGAGCAGGTCGATGGGCCGCTGGTGCGTGCCGTGGACCCGCTGACAACCGAAGCCGTGCTCGCCGCCGGAGATCTCGAAGTTGTAGGTCTCCTCCAGCTGCCACTTGTTGACCTGCCGGGAGCAGGCTCCGGCACCCCGCACTTCGACGGGGACGTCCTCCTTGCGCCCGTACCGAGCCGAGTGACCTCCCTGCTCGATACGGGCGGAGGGCAGCGCGAACGAACCTCCCGTCGCGCTGCTGATCAGGGCCTCCGACGCGCGCGGAACACAGGCGAAGTCGGTGACCGAGGCGAACACGTCTGTCCGACCGACGAGTTCGAAGGAACTGCCGCCCGTGGTGACGGTGCAGGAGCCCGTCAGCGGCAGGACCAGGAACTCGCTCTCCCCGGTGGACAGAACGTGCTCGCCACCCGGAACCAGGGTCAGGACCCTGAGTCCGGAGTATCCCCAGCCCGCCGAGTCCGGCGTGACCAGGAGGCCGTAGGGCCCGTCGGTCGAAGTCCCCTTCGGCACGTACTTGGCGGAGCGGCTCACAGCAGGCTCACCGCCCGGTCCACGGCACCGGCGACATCGCCGTTCGAGGGGTAGAGCAGGGAACGGCCGACGACCAGGCCCTGCGCGGTGGGCTGCTTCAGTGCCTTGCCCCAGGAGGCGAAGGCCGCGTCGGCGTCCTTGACCTCACCGCCGAGCAGCAGTGCCGGGAGGCTGGAGGAGGCGAGGACCCGTTCCATGTCGTCCACGACCGGCAGCTTCAGCCAGGTGTAGGCGGTGCGGCGGCCGAGCCCCGAAGCGATGGTGACCGACGTGACGACGGCGTCGGTGGACAGGTCGTTGCGGATCCTGCCGTCCTCCCAGACCGAGATGAACGGCTCGACCATCGCGATGAGGTGACGGTCGTTGAGTTCGTCGACCGCGCGGGCGGTGTTCTCCAGCACGGACGGGGTGACGGGGTCCTGGAGGGCGATGCGGGTGAGCATCTTGCCGCCGTCGAAGCCCATCGCGGCGACGGTGGCGGCGTCGTAGCCGGTGAAACGGTCGTCGATCTCGAAGACGGAGCCCGCGAGACCGGCGCGGTTCATGGAGCCGAAGACGCTCTTGCCGTCGAGGACGCCCAGCAGGAGCAGGTCTTCGAGGATGTCGGCGGTGGCGAGTACGCCGGTCACGCCGGGGCGGTCCAGTGCGATGCACAGGCGGTCGAGCAGGCGGGAGCGGTCGGCCATGGCCGAGGGGTCGGCGCCGACGCGGTTGGCGCCCCGTGCCGGGTGGTCGGCGGCGACGATCATGGCCTTGCCGTGCTCGCCCATCGGTGAGGCGGCCTTGACGCGTCGCGCGGCGGCGGCCGCGATGGCACCGGGGTCGCTGACCCGGGCGGCCACGATCCGGCTGAGGTGGTCGGACATCTGGTCGTCAGGCCTTTCGTTGCGGGCGGGCGTCGGCGGGGCCGGCAGCTGCCTCGCGGAGCTTGGCGTCGACCTCGGCCTGTCTGGGCATGGCGTCGGAGCAGGACAGCCGGGACGCGACGATGGCGCCGGCGGCGTTGGCGAAGGCGACCGTGCGGTGGGTGTCCCAGCCGGACAGCAGCCCGTGGCAGAGCGCCCCGCCGAAGGCGTCACCGGCGCCCAGGCCGTTGACCACGTCCACCGGGACGGGCGGGATCTCGGCGGTCGAGCCGTCGCGGTCCATGGCCAGGACGCCCTTCGGGCCCTGCTTCACCACGGCCAGCTCCACCCCTGCCGCCAGCAGCGCCTTCGCGGCCGCGTACGGCTCCCGCTCCCCGGTGGCGATCTCGCACTCGTCGAGGTTGCCGACCGCGACCGTGGCGTGCCGGAGCGCCTCCGCGTAGCAGGCACGCGCCGCGGACGGGTCGGCCGTGCCGCTCCAGAACATCGGCCGCCAGTCGAGGTCGAAGACCGTCGGTCCGGACTTCGCCCGGTGTGCCAGCGCGGCCAGGGTCGCCGAACGACTCGGCTCCTCGCTCAGCCCGGTGCCCGTGAACCAGAAGATCGCCGCGTCCCGCACCGCGTCCAGGTCCAGTTCGTCGGGCCGAATGTCCAGGTCAGGGGCCTTCGGCAACCGGTAGAAGTAGAGCGGGAAGTCGTCCGGCGGGAAGATCTCGCAGAACGTCACCGGCGTCGGCGCGATGTCCGAGGTGCCCACGTACCGGCTGTCGACGCCGTACCCCTCAAGGGCGGTGCGCACGAACGCGCCGAACGGGTCGCGCCCCGTCTTGGTGATCACGGCCGCCGAGCGGCCGTACCGCGCCGCTGCCACCGCGACATTCGTCGGGCTGCCGCCGAGGTACTTGCCGAACGAGGTGACCTCCGCCAGCGCCACACCGGTCTGGAGCGGATACACGTCCACTCCCACACGGCCGATGGTCAGCACGTCGAAAGGCATCACGCTGGTGCCCCTTCGCTCCGGAGGATGGGTGGGAGCCCCTGTGAAGGACTCCCTGCCGCGCTCTACTAGCGCGCTCTAGTTCGAGTACGATGACCCCAGTCCAAATGTCCTGTCAATACCTCGTTGCTGGAAGATTTCGAGCTCCCGCCGTGGCGGGAGCGCTGGAAGGGCGGGTTCAGTGGGTGCATCGGGCAAGCAGCGGCCCACGATGGCGGACGTCGCCGAGAAGGCGGGCGTCTCGCGGGCACTTGTCTCGATCGTGTTCCGCGGGGAGGTGGGCGCCGGCGAGGAGACACGACGGCGGGTGCTGCGGGTCGCCGACGAGATCGGCTACCGGCCCGACAGCGCCGCCCGGCTCCTGGCGCGCGGTCGCAGCCGCACCCTCGGCGTGATGTTCACCCTCCAGCAGACGTTCCACACCAACCTCATCGAGGCCATCTACCCGGAGGCCGAACGCCTCGGCTACGAGGTCCTGCTGTCCGGCGCCGCACAGAGCCGCAGCGAGGAGAAGGCCGTCGAGGCGCTGCTCAGCCACCGCTGCGAGTCGGTGATCGTGCTCGGCTCCTTCGCGAAGCCGTCCTTCCTCGGCGAACTGGGGCGGCGCACGGTCGCCGTCTCCGTGAGCCGCCGGGTCCCGCACGCGCACGTGGACTTCGTGCACTCCGCCGAGGCCAAGGGAGTCCACCAGGCGATGGACCACCTCGTAGGGCTGGGACACCGCAGGATCGTCCACATCGACGGCGGCCGGGGGCCGGGTTCGGCGGAACGGCGGCGCGCCTACCGGGCGGCGATGCGCCGGCACGGACTCATGGCCGAGGAGCGGGTCATCCCCGGTGAGCACACGGAAGCCTCCGGCATCGAGACCGGCCGTCTCCTGGTGGCGGAGCACGACGAGGGGCGGCCACTGCCGACCGCGGTCCTGGCCGGCAACGACCGCAGCGCGATGGGCCTGATGATGTCGCTGACCCGGGCCGGCGTCGAGGTCCCCCGTGATCTGTCGGTGGTCGGATACGACGACAGCCACCTCTCCCATCTGATGCCCATCGGCCTGACCACCGTGCGCCAGGACGCGGGGCTCATGGCCCAGCACGCGGTGCGCTTCGCGGTGGAGCGGCTGGAGGACCCCGAACGGGAGCCGCAGGAGGCGGTGTTGGAGCCCGAACTGGTGGTGCGGGGGACCAGCGGGCCGCCGCCGAAGGAATGAGCGGTACTCCGGCGGTGACATGAGGTCGTCAGGTGTCTCCAGGAAAGGTGATGCCGGGAAAGGTGATGCCGCACTGCCGGCGGATCTCGTCCATCGCGCGCAGCGTGTTCACGGAGTCGGTCAGCGGGCGCAGCGGTGACTGGAGAAGGCCCGCGCCGATACAGCGGGCTACCTCCGCGGCTTCGTAGTGCAGCGCCTCGTGCGCGGTGTGCGGCTCGGTGCGGGTCAGGGGGGTGCCGCCACCCGCCGGTGTGAGCACCACCTCGCCCGGCTGGTAGAAGGGGCCGGGCAGGCTCAGTGTGGCGCGGCTGCCGGCGATCGTGGCCGCGGTGGGGGTGTCGCTGAACAGGGTGGTGTGGACGACGCCCTGCCCGCCGTCGGCGGTCCGCAGCAGGGCGGACACCTGGCCCGCGACGCCCCCGGGATGCGGCGCGGCGAAAGCCAGCACTTCCGTGGGGGCTCCGAGGACCCGCACGGCGAGGGACAAGGGGTAGGTGCCGAGGTCGAGGAGCGGGCCACCGGCTTGGTCGGGCCGGAGGATGCGATGGTCACCGCTGAAGTGCTCGCCGTACTCGGCCAGAACGGTATGCACGTCGCCGAGGACGCCGGAGTCGAGGATCTGCCGGACGACATCGAACCTGGGAAGGAAGAAGGTCCACAGGGCCTCGGCGCAGAACAGGCCGCGTTCCGCCGCGAGCCGGGTGATCTCGGTCGCCTGGGAGGCGTTCAGCGCGAGCGGTTTCTCCACCAGTGTGTGCTTGCCGGCGTCGAGGGCGATCCGGGCGCAGCCGAGGTGGGCGGTGTGCTCGGTGGCGACGTAGACCACGTCCACGTCCCGGGCCGCGGCCAACTCCTGGTAGGAACCGTACGCGTGCGCGATGCCGTACCGGTCCGCGAAGTCCTTGGCGCGGGAGGCATCGCGGGAGGCGACGGCGGTGAAGCGCTGGCGGGTGTGACGGCGCACGGAACGCACGAAGCGCTCTGCTATCCAGCCGGTGCCCAGAACGCCCCAGCGCAGTGCGGGAGCCTCCATCGGGTCCGGTGTGCGCGGGGCGGGCAGAGCGGTGGGGAAGACGGGCATGCTCACACCTCCGGAATCTGCACGGCGACGGTCTCGCCCCCGCTCCGCATGGACGTGATGACGGCCTCGGCCACGGCGTTCGCGATCAGTCCCTCCTGGGCGCCGGCCAGCGGCGGGGGACTGGCGGCCGCTACCGCCTCGGTCCAGGCCCGCAGTTCGAGGCGGTAGGCGTCGGCGAACCGAGGGCGCCAGTCGGCCGGGTAGCCGACGGAGCGGGTTCGGGCCGAGTCGGTGACCAGGCGGGCGGGGTGGGCGAGGGCCAGCGTGGCGTGCTCGCAGGCCACCTCGCAGCGGATGTCGTAGCCGTAGCGGGCGTTGAGGAACACCTCGACGGTGGTCAGGGCCCCGTCCGCGGTGCGCAGCAGCATGAGTTGCGGGTCGCGCAGGCCGGTCACCGCCCCTGTGGCGCGCGGCGCGTGCCAAGCGACCTCGGTGATCGGGGAGTTGAGCAGCCAGGCGACAGTGTCGAACTCGTGGACGGCCGACCCGGTGACGCTCGACTCGTCGGTGGCCCCGGGAGCGGAGGAGACGCCGCGGCTGACACAGTGGAGCAGCAGCGGCGCCCCGTGGACACCTGCGCCCAGAGCCTCCTTCAGCTCCAGGTAGGCGGGGTCGAAGCGGCGCATGAAGCCCAGCGAGATCAGCCGGCGACCCGCCCGCAGCTCCTCCTGTGCGACGCGGACGCACTCGCCCAAGGTCGGGGCGAGCGGCTTCTCGCACAGGATGGGCTTGCCGGCCCGTATCGCCGCGATGCACAGCTCGGCGTGGGTGCTGTCGTGCGAGGCGACGACGACGGCGTCGACCTCCGGATCGTCGATCAGGGCGTACGGATCGCCGGTGGCGCGCGCACCGGGGACCTCGCCCGCTACGGCGGCCGCCCGATCCGCGTCGATGTCGGCGACCATGGTGACCACCGCGCCGGGGACATTCCGGTGCAGGTTCCGCACGTGGTCGGCGCCCATGTTGCCCGCGCCGATCACTCCGATTCGTACCGGCCTCAAGCCGGACCTGCCTTTCCTGTTGTGTGTACGGCCGGACGGACCACGGCGTGGCGAGGGACCGCGAAGCCCGGGCTCAAGGGGCCGTAGCAGGTAGGGCGTCGCGTTCACCTCGATGACTCTCTGATCGCCGTGGACCATCCAGATCAGGGCACTTTCGGGTGACGGGCTGATGTGCCCGCTGTCATCAACCCGCAGCGTCGCCCGCGCTCGCCTTCGGTGCGGTCAGGTCCTCCTCCTCCGGGAGCCCCTCCACGTCCACTCCGCGCACCTGCGCCAACTCGTGCTTGAGCGAGGCGAGTTCCGCGCCGCCGGCCATGTGGTTGGTCAGCTCCTCCAGGCCGACCTCGTCGCGGGAGGCGCTGAGCTCCATGGTCCCGAGGCGCAGGACGCTGAAGTGGTCGCCGACCATGTAGGCGTGGTGGGGGTTGTGGGTGATGAAGATGACGCCCAGTCCGCGGTCGCGCGCGGCGGCGATGTACTTGAGCACCACGCCGGACTGCTTGACGCCGAGGGCGGCGGTGGGTTCGTCCAGGATGAGCACCCGGGCGCCGAAGTACACGGCGCGGGCGATGGCCACGCACTGGCGCTGACCGCCCGACAGGGTGCCGATGGGCTGTTCCAGGTTGTCGAGGACGATGCCCATCTCGCGCAGTTCGTGGTCGGCGGTCCTCTTCATCGCCTCGATGTCGAGGCGGCGGATCGGCCAGGGACCCTTGGTCATCTCGGAGCCGAGGAAGAAGTTGCGCCACACCGGCATCAGCGGAACCGTCGCCAGGTCCTGGTAGACGGTGGCGATGCCGGCGTCGAGGGCCTCGCGGGGGGTGGAGAAACGCACGGGGACGCCGTCGACGAGGAACTCGCCCTCGGTGTGCTGGTGCAGCCCCGAGATGATTTTGATCAGCGTCGACTTGCCGGCGCCGTTGTCGCCGAGCACACAGCTGACCCGGCCGGGGGAGACCTGGAGGTCGACGCCGTGCAGCGCCCGGACGTTGCCGTACGACTTGCCGGTGCCCTTCAACTCGACGACAGGCTTGCCGTCCTGGGGTGCCGGGTCCTTCGGTGCGGTCCTGTCGCGCCTGGTCTCGTTGGTGGTTGTCATCGGATCGGTCACCTCCGGGTCGCCGAGCGCTGGATCCACAGATTGATAAGGACGGCCCCGAGGAGCATCACGCCGAGGAACGCCTTGAACCAGTCCGGGTTCCAGCCGGCGTAGACGATGCCCTGCTGGACCATGCCGAACATGAACGCCCCGAAGACCGGGCCGATCGCGGATCCGGCACCGCCGGTCAGCAGACAGCCGCCGATCACCGCGGCCGAGATGTAGATGAGCTCCTGACCGACGCCCTCGCCGGACTGCACGGTGTTGAAGGCGAACAGCTGGTGCATGCCGACGAACCAGGCACCGAAGCCGACCAGCATGAACAGGCTGATCTTCGTGAAGGTGACCGGGACACCGACGGCCCGGGCGCTGTCCTTGTTGCCGCCGACGGCGAAGACCCAGTTGCCGTACCTGGTGCGGAGCAGCACCCAGGTCGCGAGCACGGCGAAGCCGAGCCACCACACCACGGTGACCTTCACGTCGACGCCGCCGATGTCGAAGGACGACGAGAAGAGTGACTTGGCCTGGTCGAAGCCGTCCATGTCGCTGATGTCGTCGGTGGCGACGTTGCCGGTGACCAGTTTGGTGACCGCGAGGTTGACGCCTTGCAGGATCAGGAAGGTGCCCAGGGTGATCAGGAAGCTGGGCAGTCCGGTCCTGACCACCAGCCAGCCGTTGAGGAAGCCGACCGCGAGGGACACGATCAGGGCCGCGATCACACCGACCCAGATGTTCATGCTCAGCTGGTAGGCGAGCATGCTCGCGGTCAGGGCCGAGGTGATCACCGCGACACCGGACGACAGGTCGAACTCGCCGCCGATCATCAGCAGTGCGACCGGCAGCGCCATGATGCCGATGGTCGAGGACTGGTACAGGACGTTCGCCATCGAGCTGCCGTCCCGCACCGGGGGCGCGGTGATCAGGAAGAAGACGAACACGGCGACGGCGCCGAGGAAGACCCCCACCTCGGGGCGGGCGAGGAGGCGGACGGCCAGGGGGCGCTGCCGGGTCCGCCCGTCGGTTTCCTTCGCGGGGCCGGGGGCCGGCGGTGTGGTCACCGCCGGCTCGGCGTGCTGGGCCGTGCTCATCACCGGGTTCCCTTGGCGGCGAAGGCGGCGACGGAGTCGGCGTTGTCCTTGGTGATGAAGGCGGGGCCGGTCAGGACCGGGGCGGTGCTGCCGCCGCTGAAGTTGCCGTTCGTCTTGTACAGCCAGAGGGAGTCGACGGCGAGGTAGCCCTGGAGGTAGGGCTGCTGGTCGACGGCGAACTCGATGGTGCCGTCCTGGACGGCCTTGACGAGGTCCTTGTTGAGGTCGAACGTGGCGATCTTCGCCTTGCTGCCCGCGTCGGAGAGCGACTGGACGGCCGTCAGCGCGATCGGGGCGCCGAGGGTGACGACCTGGTCGATGGAGGAGTCGGCCCTGAGCTTGGCGGTGATGGTCGACTTCACCGACGGCATGTCGGTGCCGTTGACGTACAGGATGTCGGTCTTGCCGCTGAAGCCCTTCTTCAAACCGGCGCAGCGGGCCTCCAGGGCGACCTGGCCCTGTTCCTGGATGACGCAGAGGGCGTGCTTGGCGCCGAGGGTGTTGAGGCGTGCGCCGAAGGCCTGGCCGGCGATGTTCTCGTCCTGGCCGAAGTACTCGAGCATGCCGAGCTTCTTCCAGTCGTCGACACCGGAGTTGAAGCCGACGACGGGGATCCCGGCGGCATTGGCCTTGGCGACGACGTCCTTCATGGCGTCGGGCTTGGCGGCGGTGAGGGCGATGCCGTCGACCTTCTGGTCGATGGCGTTCTGGACCAGGTTGGCCTGGTTTCCGGCGCTGGGGTCGCTGGAGTAGACGAGCTTGATGTTGTCCTTGGCGGCGGCGGCCTGGGCGCCCTTGCGGATGAGGTCCCAGAAGGTGTCGCCGGGAGAGGCGTGGGTGACCATGGCGACGGTCATCCGGGGCGTGCTCGCCTTGCCCGCCGAGACGCCGGCGGCGCTCTCCTCGGACTTCTTGCCGCCGGAGCTGCTGGAACAGCCGGCGGCGAACAGGGTGCCGGCCAGTACGGCGGCGGTGAGAGCGGCGGCTCGGTGGTATCTGTGCATGTCCCTTGCACCTCACTGTGCGCATGGTGGGAATCGGGGTCGCTGCCTTGCTGGTCGGGCGATCGGTTGCGGGGTGACCTGTGCGGCAGAAGAGAAGGTTGTCTGGGGCAGCTGTGGGTGATGCCGCCTTGCTGACCGGCTAGAGCGCGTTACTAGCGCGCGCTAGTGCAGGTACTATGAAATGGCCCCGGGGTGATGTCAATAGCTTTGTCAGGACGTATCGACAAGGTTTCCCGGAGGTCGTGGTCGTGCTGGGGTCGCCGGGGCTTCTCGCGTCCGCGTTTCGGGCGGCCGCCCATGGACGGCCGGACGGGTGGGTGAGGCCGACCGCGGCGGGCGGCCCGCTGCGGGCGGACGGCGTCGAGTCATCGAGCGGCCCGTCCGTATCGCCCTCATCGCCCTCATCGCCTGCGCCGAGCACCACCGGCCGGTCACCGCGCGCGCGTTCGTCGCGGCCGCGAACCGGACCCTGCTGGTCTGCCTCGCTGCCGAGCACCTGCCGGGGGTCACCTTCACCAAGCCGGAAGGAACCCCTCTGGCCTGGCTGGACTGCCGACCCCTCGGCGTCGGCCAGGAAGAGAGCACAACGGGCCTGGTGCCTGTCACCGACCTCGCCGGGCCGGCACGCCAGTTCTCGAGCAGGGCAGGGTGGCACTGTCCTCCGGCCACATCTTCGGAACGCGAACCACCGCAGTACTGGTGCCCTCACGACCAGGTACGAGGTGGACCTGCCGGTGGGCACCTCCGAACACCTGGGCACACGAGCCCGCGTCGCACGTCGACATGGGCCCACCTTGAGGGGCCAAGGCAAGCCGTCGGTACCCTCACCACACCACACGGTGAGTGGACGGGATCGACGGGTCTTGTTCCTACCGGCAGCAAGGATGGCGGCGATGGCTGCGGCGACGAAGAATCACAGGGGCATGCTGGGATCCTTCGAGACCCGCCTGACCACCTGGGTATTTCTGGTTTTCGGACATGGCGACCGGCAGGAGGCGGCGACCGCGGCCGCTGAAGCCGACCAGGCCGTGGCGGAACTGCTCAGGCTTCGCCCGGGAAAGATCCACCGGAAGGCCGAGAACGGCGTGTGGTTCCCCGCTTCGGACGTGCTGGCGTTCCGCTCATGGATGTGGTTCGTCGTCGCAGCCCTGCTCCTGGTCGGTGCTCTGCTGCTGGTCCCGGGTGATGCAACGGCGGAGCGGTTCGTGCGGATCGCGCTGTCTCTGGTCACCGCGGTGCCCAGCGCGCTGTTCGCCTCACGCCAAGTGGGTCACGTCCTGACTCGACGGGCGCTGGGAACCGGAGTGACCGGGCCGGTCACCCTCCTCTGGATCAGACGGTGGCTGAGCAACAGCGCGGTTCTGATCCTCACCCTGGGAATGTGGGTGGTGTGGATGTCGGTCCTGGTTCTCTGATCGCCAGGTCAGTTCGGCAGCAGCTCCGTGAAGTCGCGTACCGGTCGTGAACCGTCCCAGCCGACCGCCGCCCGCCACGCGGAGGTGAAGATCCCACGTGTGATCTCGTTGTCCTGGACGAGCTCGATCATCCCCGGGGCGTCGTCACCGCCGTCCAGGAAGAAGACCTCGCCTCCTGGGGCGAGGTCGTGGAAGCGAACCACCGCTCCGCCCGCCTCACGGCGTGCGACCTCTTCCCTGACGTTCGGCACGATCTTGGCGACGTGGTGGAAGCCGTAACCATGGCGCTCGCGGGCGTCCTTGTAGATGGACGGCTCGTCGTCGAGGGTCTGGACGAGCTCGACCATGAAGTGGCCGGAGAAGGCCAGCGCGAGGGTGAACTCGGCCTTCCCCGGCGCACCGCGGTAGGTGGAGCCCTCGCCGCCGAGCCTGGCGTTCACGAACCAGGGACCGACGCCGAGGTGGTCCGTCCACCAGCGCATCGCGGCGGTGAGGTCGGGGACCGCGTAGGCGACCTGGACGACTGCGTCGGTCGGCTGGCCGAAGGGGAACTCCATGGCGTGCCGCCTGTCTATGCGGAGGGGCGGAGGAAACCGGTGAGGCCGCCGTCCACGAGGAGGGCCGTACCGGTGATGTAGCCGGCCTCGGAGGAGGCCAGGAAGAGCACCGCGGCGGCGAGTTCCTCCGGCTCTCCCTCCCGCAGCAGCGGGGTGCTGAGCCTGAGCCGCTCCCGGAACGCGTCCGCTCCGCCGGGCGGCAGTCCCGTCGTACGGGCGGAGATGTCGGTGTTCATGCCGGCCGGAATGACGATGTTGACCCGGATGCCGTCCTCCACGACCTCGGCGGCGAGGACGCGGGTCAGGTGTTCCAGCGCGGCCTTGCTGCTGCCGTACGCGGCCGTGCCCGCGCTGGCCCGGCGACCGGCCGCCGAGCCGCAGAAGACGACCGCCCCGCCGGGTGCCAGCAGGGGCCTGAGGGCCTGCATGAAGAAGAACGAGCCCTTGACGTTGGTGTCGAACACCCGGTCCCAGGTGGCCTCGTCCATGTCGTCGAGGCGCTTCATGCCCGCGTGCCCCGCGTTGATGTACGCGGCGTCCACCCGGTCGACCTGCGCGGCGACCTCGGCGAGCGCCGCCTTGATGCCGGCCACGGAGGACAGGTCCGCGGAGACGGCGACCGTGCCCTCACCGATCAGCTCGCTCGCGGTCTTCAACTGGTCGGGGTCGCGCGCGATGACGACCACGCGCGCGCCCTCGCGCGCGAAGGCCCGCGCGGTCGCGAGGCCGAGCCCCCGGCTGCCGCCGGTGACGAGGCAGGTCTTGCCGAGGAAGCGCTGCCGCCGGTCCTGGACGGGCACCTCGCCGCTCACGCGTCCACCTCGATGCCGCCGAAGGGGGCCCCGCCGTTGAGGACGCGCTCCTCCGGGGGGACGGGGGCGAGGCTCACGCGGACGTCGATGCAGGTCGGCCGGCGGGCCGCGAGGGCGGCCTCGATCGCCGGGCGCAGCTGGTCCGGTTCCGTGACGTCGACGCCGTCCGCGCCGAGCGCGCGGGCCACCGCGCTGTAGGAGCCGTTCTCCAGGCGGTTGTTGGTGACGCGGTCCTCGCCGAAGAGGAACTGCTGGGTGTGCAAAGTGGCGCCCCAGGCCCGGTTGTTGAGGACGATCACTACGACCGGGAGCCCGGCCCGGACCAGAGTGTCGAACTCGGCGAGGCTGTAGCCCACGGCCCCGTCACCCGTGACGAGGATCGTCGCCTTGTCGGCGGCCGCGTACTGCGCGCCCAGCGCCACACCGAAGTTGCTGCCCATCGCACTGAGGTAGCCGTGCCCGAGGTAGTGGGCCAGCGGCGCGAGCGCGATCGTCTCCGAGAGCCACAGTTCGGTCAGCGCCCCGTCGACCACCACGGTGGCTTGGTCGGGCACGCTCTCGGCGATCGTACGGACCGCGAGGTACGGGTGGATCGCATCGTCCTCGTGCTCCTCGGTCTCGGCGGCGAGCGCGGACCGCCGCTCGGCGGAGATGCCGCGCAGGGCCACGAGCCAGTCCTCGCGCCCGGAAGGCACGGCGCTGTCGCCCAGGCGCGCGTTCAGCAGGCCGACCGTGCCGACCGGGTCGGCCTGGACGCCGAGTTCGACGTCCTGCAACCGACCGAGCTCCCGCCCGTCCGGGTCGATCTGGAAGAGCCGGGCGCTCTTGGGAAGCAGCCGGCCGGTGCCGAACTGCGTGGTCATGCCGAACCGCAGCCCGAGCATCAGGACCAGGTCGGGCCGCTCGCCCTCCGGCACGGTGGCCAGGGTCTGCACGAGACCGACCTGCTGTGCGGAGCCGCTGATCGCGCCGAGGCCCTCCCAGTCGGAGAAGAGGGGCACCCCGGTACGGGCGGCGAACTCGTGCAGCTGCGCACGGGCTTCGGCGGTCACGAAGGACTTGCCGACGAGCGCGACCGGACGCCGAGCGGTGCTGAGCGCGTCGAGAATGCGGTCGACGGCACCGGCGGGGGAGACACCGGTGCCGTCGACCTCGACGCGGTAGTCGTCGACCGAGTCGACGTCCACCGACTGGCGCAGGACGTCCCAGGGAATGTCGAGGAGCACCGGGCCCCTGGGCTCCGACAGCGCGGTCCGGACGGCCTGGGCGACCAGGCGGGGGATCAGCTCGGTGCGGGTGACGCGATGCGCGAACTTGGTCACCGGGGCGGCCATGGCGACCTGGTCGAACCCGGCCTGCTGGTCGTTGACCTGATCCGTCTCCAGCGGACCGGAGCCCGCGATGTACAGCACGGGGGTGCGGTCCAGATGGGCGTTGGCGATCGAGGTCAGCACGTTGGTGAAGCCGCCGCCGGCAGTGACTACGGCGACCCCCAGATCACCGGTGACGCGCGCGTACCCCTCGGCGGCATGTCCGGCGTTCACCTCGTGACGCACGTCGACGACGCGGAGCTTGGCGTCCAGGGAGTCCTGGAGGATGCCGTCGATGTGCGCTCCGGGTAGCCCGAAGGCCACGGTGACTCCGGCTCGCTGAAGGGTCCGAACGACGAGTGCGCTTCCGGTTGCGGTTGCCATGCGAGGGTCCGCCTCTCTGGGCGATTCAGGTTCGACACATGTGGGGGAGGGGCCTGCCTCGTGCCCGGCTCTGTACCGGAGTCTGAGACCCGCCCCGGCCTGGGACAACGGTGGTGTTCGTTGGACGGTCAACGCCTTGATCGGCGTGGATGGACCGCGACCGCGTGGACGGTTCCTTCGCGGTGCGATTCCTGCTCTACGGCATCCTCAGCACGGCCTTGATGACCCGCCCCGAGGCGGTCTCCGTCCACGCTTTGGCGAAGTCGGTGAAGGAGAACTCCTCGATCAGCCGGTCGAAGGGGAACCGGCCCGCCCGCCAGTACTCGACCAGCTGGGGGATCAGGGTGTGGGGGTTCGCCGAGCCGCCGATGATGCCTTGCAGTCGGCGGCCGCCGGCCAGCAGGAAGCCGGTGTCGGGGACCCACGTGCCCGCGGGCGGGGCCACGTAGCCGAGGGTGCCCTCCACGCCCAGGCACGCCGTCGCGGTCGTATAGACGGACGGAACGTTCGCGGTGACGTAGGCGAAGTCGAACCCGTCGGGTTCGATGCGTCGCAGTTCCTCGTCGGTGCCGACGTCACCCGGGACGGCGTCGGTCGCCCCCAGTTCCACGGCGAGGTCGAGCCGGGGGCGGTTGACGTCCACGGCGACGACGCGCCGCGCGCCCGCGAGGCGGGCCGCCATCACGGCCGCGAGCCCCACGCCTCCGGTGCCGAACACCGCGATCGACTGTCCGGGCCGGATCCGGAACGCCTCCAGGACCGACCCCGCGCCCGTGATGACACCGCAGCCGAGCGGTCCCATCAGGTGCAGGGGTACGTCCTTCGGGAGCAGGACCGCGCTGCGGGCCGGTGCCAGCGCGTACGTCGCGAAGGACGACTGTCCGAAGAACATCGCCGCGACCCGCTCGCCGGACCGGGTGACCGGAGAGCTGCCGTCGAGCCGGGCCCCGCCGAACGCGACACGCATCGCCTCGCGGCAGTAGGTGGGCCGCGCGTCGAGACAACGGGGGCACACCCCGCAGGAGTTGCCGGAGAGCACCACGTGGTCGCCGGGCGTCAGGCGCGTGACCCCGGCGCCGACCGCCGTCACCACGCCCGCGCCCTCGTGCCCGAGCACGATCGGCCGGGGCACGGGCAGGCCGCGGCCCTGGTGCGCGTTGATGTCGGTGTGGCAGATGCCGGTGGCCACGATCCGCACGAGGACCTCGTCCGGCCGCGGATCCTCCAGATCGACCTCTTCGAGCGCGGGGACGTCCCGGCCCTCGCGGGACACGGCGGCGGTGATCCTCATGAGCCGGCGACCTTCGGGTCGGACGCGTAGTCCCTCATGAAACGGCGACCTCCGGGTCGTACGCGTAGATCCAGCCGTTCGACCGCAGCGGGTCGGACTCCGCGTAGGCGCGGTCGCGTGCGCGCTGTTCGGGGCCGTCGGGGAGGTGGTTGATGTGTGACCTGCCGTGCGACACCTCCTGGAGGCGTGCCGTGCGGGGGCGGCGCAGTTCCTCGTAGCGGCCCAGTGCCCGGACCGGGTCGCCCGGGTCCGCCGCGAGGCAGAGCGCGAGGGCGGCGGCGTCCTCGATGGCCTGGGCGGCGCCCTGGGCGAAGAACGGGAACATCGGGTGGGCCGCGTCGCCGAGGAGGGTCGCGTTGCCGCGGTTCCAGTGGTCGAGGGGCTCGCGGTCGAGCAGGGCCCAGCGTCCCGGTGTCTCGGCGGCCCGGATCAGCTGCACCAGGCGCTCGTCCCAGCCGGCGAACTCGTCGAGGAGTTCCCTGACCGTGGCGGTTGCCGTCCACGACTCCACGCTGTCGACCCCGGCCGGTGCGAAGGCGACGAGGTTGACGTACTCCTCGCCGGAGACCGGGTAGTGCACGAGGTGGTGGTCGGGGCCGATCCAGAGGGTCTGGGCGCGCCGCCGGGCGAACTCGGGTGCCTTGTCGGCCGGTACGAGGGCCCGGAAGGCGCAGATGCCGGACTCCCGGGTCTGCGTGGGCCCGACGACGGCGCCGCGCACGCGGGAGTGGATGCCGTCGGCGCCGATGAGGACGTCCGGGCGTACCGTCTCGCCGTCCTCGAACCGCAGCACCGCGCGGTCGTCCTCGAACTCGACCGCGACGCAGCGCCTGCCGAGGTGGAGCGAGCGCTCCGGGACCGCCGAGCGCAGGGCGTTCAGCAGATCGGCCCGGTGGGCGGCGTAGGTGTGCTCGCCGTACAGGCTGATGCAGCCCTCTTCCAGGTTCTCCGCGGAGAGCACGGCGCCGTTCTCCCAGCGGCGGAACTCCCAGCCGATCTCCATGCGCACCGCGCGCTCGACGAACCGGTCCAGCACGCCGAGGCGGCGGAGCAGGCGGGCGGCGTTCGGGGCGATCACCAGTCCGGCGCCCACTTCCGTCAGGGCGGCGGCCTGTTCGTAGACCTGGCTCTCGAAGCCCTGGTCGCGCAGGAACCCGGCGGCGGCGAGGCCACCGATGCCGCCGCCGAGGATCGCGATCCTGGGACCGTCTGCTGTGCTCATGGTCTTTCACTCCCGTTGGCCTGGACGACTGGCTGCACGCAAGAGTCCGTCACGATGTGCGTTGATAGAACAGATCTATTCATCCAACGAACATTGTGCGTAGGGTGAGGGGGGTCACGAGCCGCAGAGGAGAGGCCCATGCCTCGCGCCAACGAACCCGGACGGTCAGTCAGCTCCCGGCTGTGGGACCTGCTGTTCGCCTTCGACCCCAACAACACCGAACTGAGCCTGGCCGACCTGGTCCGGCGCACGGGCATGCCGCATGCCACCGCCCGACGCCTCACCCTCGAACTCGTCGAGGTCGGCGCGCTGGAGCGCACCAGCGACAACCGCTTCGCGATCGGCCTTCCGCTGTGGCGCCTGGGGACCCTCGCGCCGCGCGCCGAGACCCTCCGCAGCGCCGCGCAGCCGTTCGTGGAGGACCTGTACACCGCGCTGCGCCAGCATGTGCAGCTCGCCGTCCTCCAGGGCGACCAGGCCGTGATCATCGAACGGCTGTCGGCGGTCAATGCCGTCGGCCTGACCTCCCAGGTCGGCGGCCTGCTGCCGCTGCACTGCTCGGGCGTCGGCAAGGTGCTGCTGAGCCACAGCAGTCCGGGCTTCATCGACGAGGTCCTGGCGGGACGGCTCCAGCGCTTCACGCCCAGGACGATCGTCGACCCCGCCGAGCTCCGCCGCGAACTGGCGTCCTGCCGGTCCACCGGCACGGTCGTCGTCAAGGAGGAGCTGAGCGAGGGGGCCGAGTCGGTCGCGACCCGGATCGTCGACGGCACCGGCAAGGTCGTAGCGGCGCTGTCGGTGGTGGTGGCGGCCGGTTCCATCAAACTCCAGGCGGCGGTTCCCTCGCTGGTCGCGAGCGGTCTGGGGCTGTCCAGGAGCCTCGGCTGGCGGCCGGGCATTCCCATCCGTACCGCATGACCGCCCGCGCGGCGGGGGAACCGGCGCGTCATACCGACGGCTGACGCCGGGAAAGCTGCATATGGCCCAGCCGCCAGCCCTCGTCGGTCGCGAACCACACCCGGGTGGCCACGGCCTGCACGAGGAACGTGGGCAGATCCGGTATGCGCCTGATGCTCATCTTCTGATGGCACGTCACCACGGCCCGCCCCTCCCGCTCCTGACACGTGACGTGGCTGGTCTCGGCCTCGAGGGTGGCCCCCATGGACGCGTTGTGGTCGAGGAAGCTCTCGCGGTCGTGGATGTGGCCGACCGGAGCGTGGACGATCGTGCAGTCGGGCAGCATGAGGGCGCGCTGCTCGTCGTCACCCCGGGTGATGGCGACGAGCCACGCCGCCTCCGCCTCGGCGACCGTGGAGGTGCGCGTTGCCGGGTGCGCGGTGTTGGCGACCGTGGTGGTGCGCGTTGCCAGGTGCGCGGTGTTCATGTGTCGGCTCCTGTCAGTCGTCGAGATGGGACTCGCCCGGACCGCCGCGTCCACCCAGGAGGGTCAGCGCCGCCGCCACGAGAGCGGCCACGCCGCCCAGCACGTACGCGTGGGAGTAGCTGTTGCTGAGCGCGTGGAAGGCGACGTCCTTGAGCGGGTTGAAGGGGATGACCTGACCGTCCGGCGATGTCACGGTGGCGGGCACCGAGTTGGCGCCGAGCGGGCCCGAGGCCACGGCGTGCACGGCCGCCTCCAGTTGCGGTCTCTGGTCCGCGGGCGCATGCGCGGGAGCGGCCTGGAACGCCTCGTACGCCTTGCTCAGTGCGGGATTGGCGGCGACTTCGCGGGCCATCTCCTTGGCGGCCTGGCCCAGCGCTACGGCGCCCGCGATCGCGGGACCGAAGGCGAACCCGAGGTCGCGGAAGGTGCTTGTGGCGCCGCTCGCCATTCCGGCGAGGTGGTTGGGCAGCGAGTTGACCGCGACCGCGCTCATGGCGGCGAAGGCGAGTCCCGATCCGACACCGGCGAGGATCAGCGGCCCGACGATGGACGCCAGTGCCCGGTCGCTCGCCGGGACCGAGGCGAACCACAGCCCGCCGGCACCGATCAGGACCAGGCCGGCGAAGAGGACCCAGCGGGGGTTGAAGCGCTCCAGCAGCCGGTACGTGAGGGGCAGCAGCACGAAGCCGATGCCTCCGAAGAAGAGGTAGGCGACGGAGCTCTTCAGCGGGCTGAACCCCTGGACGCTGGTGAGGCGGATGCTGGTGGAGTACATGATCGCGAGGAAGCCGAACATGCCGACGACGGTGGCCACCGAGTTCACGGCGAACGCCCGGTTCTTGAAGGCGCTCAGCAGCAGGAGCGGTTCGGCCGCGCGTCCCTCCGCGAGGACGAACAGCACGAGGAAGACGCCCGCGGCGACGAACGCGATGACGATCTGCGGGCTTCCCCAGCCGCTCTCAGGGCCCTGGATCACCGCGTACAGCAGGGCGAAGAGGCCGAGCGCGGCGGTGATCTGCCCCGGCCAGTCGAGCGAACGCCCCTCGGGCGAGGCGGAGTTCTGGGCGCACAGCAGCGACAGGAGCACGCTGACCGCGGCGATGGCCAGGACACCGACGTAGGCCCAGCGCCAGTTCCCGGTCCCGTCCCAGCCGGCGTGGATCTTGGCGCCGACGCCTGCCAGCAGCGGGCCGAGGAAGCCGCCGATCGACAGCGCGGCGGCCCAGACCGCCACGCCCCGCGCGCGGGTGGCGGTGGTGTGGGTGCCGGCCGCCACCATGGCGAGGCTCGTCGGGAAGATGGCCGCGGCACCGATGCCGCTGAGGAGCTGGGCGGTGATCAGCAGCGTCACCCGGGTGTCGGCGGAGGTCCCCTCTCCCGGCACCAGGACCGCCAGGGCCGAGCCCACGACGATGAGCGCGGCGCCCCCGATGAGCAGGCGCTTGCGGCCGAAGAGGTCACCGAACACGCCGAAGCCCAGCTCCAGCGCGGCGACGGGGATGAAGAAGGCGTCGACGATCCAGGTGAGCTGTGCCGAGGACGGCGAGAGATCCTGCTGGATCAGCCCGGTGATGAGCGAGGGCACGGACAGGGCCATCTGCGCGAGGCACACGGCGAGCACCACCGCGGCCAGCGTGCCGCGTCCCAGGGTGTATCTGTCACCCTCTCCCCGTGTCGCACGGGGCGAATCGGTCTGTACCATCGACGACTCCTTGCGCGCCAAGCGCTGCTGACGGAACCGGCGTTGGCCGGTCCCTGCTGTTTCTTCGCGGCCGTTCGACCACAGCTGATGCGGGACGCTCGGCGGGATGACGCACCGGCGAGCAGCGACAAGGTAGGAAGTGACGCCCGTCACCCTCAACGGACATGTTCATTGGACGGACAAGCGGCTCCCGTCCGCGTCCGCACGGCGCACGATCCAGAAGGGACGGTCCGTGCGGGCCGAAGCGAGGAGTGATGCGCCATGGCGGGCAGACTGACGGGACGGACGGCCGTCGTGACCGGGGGCAGCGCCGGCATCGGGCAGGAGATCGCCCGCAGGCTCGCGGCGGAGGGCGCGGACATCGCGGTCGCGGACCTCGACCCGGCGCAGGAGACGCGGGAGCTCGTCACGGCGACCGGCCGGAGGTTCTACGGCGACAAGGTCGACGTGTCCGACGAGAGGGCGGTCCAGGAGTTCGCCGGCCGGGTCCGCGCCGAGCTCGGCGGCGCCGACATCCTCGTGAACAACGCGGCCGTCGTCCTGCTCGGGGACATCGACCAGGTGACCTACGACGACTGGCGCCGCACCTTCGCCGTCAACGTGGACGGCCCCTTCCTGGTCTCCAGGGCGTTCCTGCCGCAGCTGAGGGAGTCCGAGGCGGGGCGGATCATCAACATCACGTCGTCCAGTTACTGGACCCCACCGCCGCCCTTCGTCTCGTACGTCGCGGCCAAGGGCGCGCTGAACGGCCTCACCTCGGTCCTCTCCGCCAACCTCGCCGCGCACGGCATCACCGTCAACGGCGTCGCGGCGGGCCTGGTCCGCACGGCCGCGTCCGAGGCCACCACGGACGACGCCTTCTTCGAGCACGTCGTACGGGGCCAGGACATCAAGCGCGTCCAGCTGCCCGCCGACGTCGCGGGCGTGGTGGCATTCCTCGCCTCCGACGACGCCGGGTTCATCACGGGGCAGCTGGTGGTGGCGGACGGGGGGAGCACGCGGCGGTAGGACGGGGGAGGGTTCGGTTCAGCCGCCGGTCCCTCCCCGTGCCTCGTCCGTCCACGAACGGAACACGGCGGCCTGACCGTGGTGGACGCCCTCGGTGTCCACCAGATTCCACATGGTCACGTCCTCGATCCAGAACCTCCGGCCGGACTTGGCGATCCTGAGACCCCGGTAGCCGGACGCATAGCCGTGTTCCGTCACCGATCGCACGAACTTCTCCCGGTCGTCCTGTCCCTCGGCCGCCGCGGACAGCCGGGACGGGAGCCGCACGAACTCCTCCCAGGAGTATTCGAAGCACTGTTGGGCGGTTCTGTTCGCGTAGATGAACAGCGGATCTGCGCCGGTGCCGTGCGCGAGGAGTCCGAAGGACGGGTCCTCGTAGAGCCAGCGGGCCGCGTCACCGCCGGACTCCGCGGGGGACAGTGGGGTGCCGGTCAATCGTTGGTGACTGGAAAGGAGGAGCCGGGCGAAGGCGTCGTCGTTGAAGAGCGTGGTCATCTCGTCCGTAAGGGGAGGTCGGAAGGGAGTGGATCACGGGAAGCGTGGCTGCTGCTCAGTATGCGGCCGCGCACTTCTCCACCTGCATCAGGGCCCTGCTCGCCGACCCGGGTTGGTGCGACCAGGCGCTCTCGCGCTCGTCCTCGGCTTGGCGCGGCCCGAGTCGGGCTATCTCACCGGCGCGACCTACGACGTCAACGGCGGGTCCCACATCCACTGACACGGTCGGAGGGGAGCGGTCGGACGAAGGGCCCGGCGAGAGATGCCTCTCGCCGGGCCCACGGGACCGGTCTCACATGTGGACGACGGGTGCCGCGTCGGGGTCCTGCTCGGGTACTCCGCGCCGGTAGAGGAGGGCGCTGATGACCAGTCCGGCGGCGAAGAAGGCGGCGGACCACCAGTAGGCGGTGGAGTAGCCCTCCAGACCGGCCTGGGCGAGGACCGCCGGGTCCTTGGGGTTCCTGCCGTCGAGGTAGTTGGTGACGGCGGTGGTGGAGAGGGTGTTGAGGAGGGCGGTGCCCAGGGAACCGCCGACCTGCTGCATGGTGTTGACGGCGGCCGAGGCGGCACCGGAGTCCTCGGTGGCCACGCCGGCGACGGCCAGGCTCATGGCGGGCGGCATCACCAGGCCGAGCCCGAGACCCGCGACGATCAGCGGGGGCATGACGTCCGTGGCGTAGACGCTGTTGAGGTCGAGGGCGGTCAGCCAGACCATGCCGGCGGCGGCCAGGCCCATGCCCAGCGGAACGGTCGCCTTGGGGCCGATGCGGGGGATGAGCACGGTCGAGGCGAGAGTGGAGGCCACCATGAGCGCGGCGACCATGGGCAGGAAGGCCAGGCCCGTCTTGATGGGCGTGTACCCGAGACTCTGCTGAAGGTAGTAGGTGAGGAAGAGGAAGACACCGAACATGCCGGCGCCACTGATCTGGACGGCGACGAAGGAGGCGCCGCGGTTGCGGTCGAGCAGGACGCGAAGGGGCAGCAGCGGGTGGGCGGCGCGGGTCTGCCACCAGGTGAAGACGGCGAGCAGGATGCCGCCGGCGAGCAGGTAGCCCCAGGTCTGGGGCGAACTCCAGTCGTGGCTCTCGGCGTTGGAGAAGCCGTAGACGAGGCAGAACAGACCGCCGCCGACCAGGATGGCGCCGGGGATGTCGAGGGTGGCGGACCGGTCGCGGGTGGTCCGGCGCAGCAGCAGGGCTCCGCCGACGAAGGCTACGGCCGCGAAGACGAGGTTGACGTAGAGGGTCCAGCGCCAGTCGAGGTGCTCGGTGAGCAGGCCGCCCAGCAGCAGGCCGATGGCGCCGCCCGCGCCGGCGATGGCGCCGTACACCCCGAAGGCCTTGGCGCGTTCCTTGGCGTCGGTGAAGGTCACGGTGAGCAGGGACAGCGCGGCGGGGGCGAGCAGGGCACCGAACAGGCCCTGCGCGGCACGGGCCACGATGAGCATCTCGAAGTTGGTGGCGGCACCACCGAGGGCGGAGGCACCGGCGAAACCAACGAGGCCGATTAGGAAGGTCATCTTCCGGCCGAACAGGTCGGCTATACGGCCGCCGAGCAGCAACAGGCTGCCGAAGGCCAGGGCGTAGGCGGTGACGACCCACTGCCGGTCGCCGTCGGAGAAGCCGAGGTCCTGCTGGGCGGAGGGCAGGGCGATGTTCACGATGGTGGCGTCCAGGACGACCATGAGCTGGGCCACGCCGATGGCGGCGAGGATCCACCAGCGGTGACGCGGCGGGGCGTCGGAGTGCGGGAGCGTGGACACGGTGGCCGTGCCCTGCGCATCGGTGGAGGTCTGAGACATGACGGGACTCCTGAAGAGGGGTGAGGGAACAGTCGATCGGGGTGCGGGACGGCTGCGTCGTCGGAGCACGTCACGTCGGGGGCCCGGCGGGCGCCGGGTGTCCGGGGGCCGGCCGTGCGGGGTGTCCGGGGACCGGCCGTGCGGGTCGGCGCGGACGGTTGACGAGGATCAGGCGGCCTCGGTGAGGGCGGAGGCGAGGATCAGGCGACCCCGGTGAGAGCGGAGGACGAGGGTCAGGCGGCCTCGGTGAGAATGGCCGGGCGGGCGCCTGCCGTGGCTCCGCGGCAGACGCTGCCGCAGGGCTCGACGGCCGCGGTCGGTTCCGTTGCGGGACCGGCCAGCGCGCGCCGCCGGGCTTCCTGGACCGAGGCGGGGGAGTAGGTCTGCCAGTAGCGGGCCTCACGGTTGAGCCGGCTGATCAGCGGGAGCAGATCGGTCGCGGACGGGACCTCGGGAAGGCCCACGCGGTCGCCCCACCGCGGTCCGAAGGTGCGCCGCAGCACGCTGTGCAGGAGGTGGCGCACCTGCTCCTCGGACAGGTCCGCGCCGGGTGCGCCGGCCGTGGCGCGAGCCTGCGCGTCGACCAGCGCGGTGATCAGCACGCGCGCGTTCTCGTCGGGCACGGGCGTCAGCTGCTCCAGCAGGTCCAGCAGCCGTTGCGCGTCGGCATGGTCGTGGACGTCCTGGTGGAGGCTCTCGTCGAGTCCCAGGAGATGAGCGACGTACGCCCAGTACCGGTACAGGTCGCGCTGCTCGTCGGGACCCGTGCCGATGCCCAGGGCCTCCAGTGCCCGGAACGCGACGAGGGTGAACCCGCGCCAGGTGCGGGCCATGTCGAGCCGGCCGATCGGCAGACCAGCGGCGCCCAGGTCCCACTCCTCGACCGCCCGGGCCCGCATCCGGGCGTGGTGGAGGCGGACCTCGACCGTGGCCAGGTAGCCCGGCCGTCCGCGCAGCAGTCCGCCCGGCCGGACGGTCTGCCGGGCCCACACCCCGGCCTCCGCGAGCCGGCGTGCGGCCAGGTCGGCCGGTCTGCCCTCGGCGACCAGCTGCTGGGCGGTGGCCGGGGACGCGTAGGTGTGGGCGAGGGCGACGGTGACCGAGCAGAGCTGGAACCACATCGGCGCCACGGACAGGCTCGCGAGGTCGCCGCGATGGAGCATCAGGGGGTCGACCCAGGGCGGGGGTGTCTCCAGCTGTCGCAGCAGGGCGGTCACGGCTGTGAGGGGTTTCGCGTCCAGGCTCGCCAGCCCGTTCCTGAGGCCCGCGTCGAGCGTGCGCCGCGCGGGCGAGCCGTAGTGGTCCAGTTCGGCGACGACGGCGTCGGCGAGCGGGTCACCGACGGTGAACAGGGTCACCAGACGATCGGTCCGGCCGTCAGGACGGCGGGCCGCCTCCAGGGCGCCCCTACATTCGCCGGCCTTGTGGGGTGGGGGGTGCGCGGTCATAGGGCTCTCGCTTTCGCGGTGGTACGGCGGGTCCGGCACAGGGCGGAACCGACCGTCCCGGGAGGGCACAAGCGATCTGACACCTGTCAGATTAGCCTTATTCTGACAGGTGTCAAGTAAGGTGTGATGAGGCCCTAAGCTGGGGCCGAGTCCCAGACAGCCGGGGCGATCGGTGAGGAGGCAATGGTGGGAGCCAGAACAGAACCCGCCCGGCGGCCGGGGCGTCCGGGCGCGGACACACGTGCCGTGCCCGACGAGCAGAGCATTCTCCACCGAGGCCTGGAGGCCTTCGCGGAACTGGGCTACGACGGCGGTTCCGCGCGGGAGTTGGCCCGTCGCCTCGGGGTCAGCCACAATTTCATCAACGACCGGTACGGATCGAAGGCGGCCTTCTGGCGCGCGGTCGTCGACTCCGCCCTGCGCGCACAACTGGCGAACCTGCCCGAGGCGGACCCCGCGCTCGACGACGCCGAGCAACTGCGCCTGCTGATCGCGGGCTTCTACCGGAGCGCGGTCGACACACCCCTGGTCGGACGGGTCCTCATCAACGAGTTCTCCCAGGACACCGAGCGCCTTGACTACCTCTACGAGCGGTACATCGAGCCGACCCTCCAGCGCATGCTGCCCAGCATCGAACGGCTGGTCGCCGCCGGCCGCATGGCGCCCATCCCGCTGGACGTCCTCTTCTTCGCCGTCATCCCTCCCGTCTCGGGGATGCTGGACGGCCCCCTGGCCCGCCGCCTGGGCAGGCCGGATCCCTCGGCACAACAACTCACCGCCACGGCGGAGTTGCTGGCCCGTCTGGTGGTCAACGGCCTTCTCGCCACGGGGGCGGAGGAACGCGGAGAGTCCTGAAGCGCCGTGGTGCGGAGTACGTGAGTGGCGTCGACTGGCAGCGGCCTCATGGCCCCCGGCCCGGTTACGGGCGCGCGCCGGCCTCGCCAAAGGAGTCGACCGCCACCCCGTACGCCGCGCCCGCGTCCAGGCGCGGCAGGTCCAGGGCCATCGGCCGTACACCAGTCGGCTGTTGTGGAGCCGGCGCGGCCGGCGGTCGTAGCGGACGTCCGGCCCGACGGTGCGGGCGCGCACCTGAGACAGGGCCGCTCGGTCTCCCGAGCCGAAGCCCCGGACCCCGCTGACCGTGAGACCGCTGTCGGACGGGAGTCGGCCGCCGATCATCCTGACGCGGCGGTCACGGCCTCACAGGCGTTGCCGCGCCGCGCGACGCCTCCGCTGTTCGGCCGGGTCCGCGACCGGTGCCGCCAGCAACAGCCGTTGAGTGTACGGGTGTTCAGGGCTCGTCGTGATCTCTCCCGCCGGGCCGGTTTCCACGATGTCGCCGCGGTGGATGACGCCGACACGGTGGCTGACGTGCCGGATGACCGCGAGGTCGTGCGAGATGAACAGGTAGGCGACGCCCGTGCGGCGCTGGATGTCGACGAGCAGGTCGAGCACCCGGGCCTGGGTGGTGAGGTCGAGCGCGGAGACGGGCTCGTCGCACACGATGAGCCGGGGCGCCGGGGCCAGCGCGCGGGCGATCGCCACCCGCTGGCGCTGACCGCCGCTGAACTCCCGCGGCAGCCGCTGCGCGGCGTCGCCCGGCAGTCCCACCTGGTCGAGGAGCCGCGCCACCCGCTGCCGGGCCTCGCTCGCCGCGGTGCCCTGCACGACGAGCGGTTCGCTGAGGATGTCGCCGATGGTGAGGGCCGGGTTGAGCGAGGAGTACGGGTCCTGGAACACCACCTGGATGTCCCGGGCCAGGGCGCGGCGCTCCTTGCCTCGGGCGTGGGTGATGTCGTGTCCGTCGAAGCGGACCGTACCGCCGCTGGGCGCGACCAGGCCGAGCACGGACCGGCCGATGGTCGTCTTGCCGGAGCCCGACTCGCCCACGACACCCAGGGTTTCGCCCTGCCCCACGGTGAGCGACACACCGTGGAGCACCTCGTGCGGGCGGGCCCGGAAGCCGCGCCCGGGGTAGGTGACGCGCAGCTCGCTCACCTCCAGCAGCTTGGTCATCGCTTCTCCGTTTCGAGCGCGGCGGCGGCCGGCGGGTCGGTACGCAGCGTGCTCTCGTCGAGGATCGAGTCCAGGAGCCGTCGCGTGTACGGGTGTTGGGGCGCGGCGAACAGCTCGCCCGTCGTGCCGGTCTCGACGACCGTGCCCTCCCGCATGACGGCCACCCGGCCGCAGATGTCCGCGACGACGCCGAAGTTGTGGGTCACGAGCAGCACGGCCATGTTCAGTTCCCGCTGGAGGTCGCGCAGAAGGTCGAGGATCTCGGCCTGGACGGTGACATCGAGGGCCGTCGTCGGCTCGTCGGCGATGAGCAGCAGGGGACGGCTGGCGACGGCACCCGCGATCAGGACGCGCTGTGCCATCCCGCCGGAGATCTGGTGCGGGTAGGAGCGGAAGGTGCGCTCGGGTTCGGTGATGCCGACTCGGGCGAGGAGCGCCAGGACCCGTTCGCGGGCCTCGGCCCTCGACATGGGGGTGGCGGCCCGCACGCCCTCGACGAGCTGGGCGCCCACCGTGCAGGACGGATCCAGGTTGGACATCGGCTCCTGGGGGACGTACGCGATGGACGTGCCCCGTACGCTCCGTAGTTCGCGCTCGCTCAGGCCCAGCAGTTCGCGGCCGTCGAGGCGGATCGAACCGCGTGTGACGACCGCCTCCGCGGGCAGCACGCCGAGCGCGGCGAACGCGGTCTGGGTCTTGCCGGAGCCGGACTCGCCGACCAGCCCCAGGGTCTCCCCGGCCGCCACGCTCAGGGTGACGCCGCTGACGACCTCCTTGAGCTCACCGGTCGGGGTCCGGTAGGCGATCGCCAGGTCGTCGACGGTGAGCAGTCCGCCGGCGGCCTCGTGCGCGGCCGGCGGCCGGTAGGAGGTGGCGGTCACGATCCGCACCGGCCGGGGGCGCCCGCCCTCCAGGGCGTCCCGCAGCGCGTTGCCCAGCAGCACCAGCGAGGCGGTGATGATGCCGAGGGCGAGGCTGGGCCACAGGAACTGCAACGGTTCCTCGTAGAGGTTGGTGAATCCCTCGGAGATCATCGCGCCGAAGCTGGGTACCGTGTTCGAGCCGACGCCCAGGAAGGCCAGGCCCGACTGGACGGCGATCGAGGAGCCCGCGAGGAACGCCGTGGCGATGACCACCGGTCCGCGCACCACGGCGAACACGTGGCGGCGCAGGATCCGCCGGTCGGGCAGCCCGGAGACCCGTGCGGCGTCCACGTACAGCTCGTTGCGCACGCCCAGGACGAGATTGCGTACGAGGCGGTGGACGCCGGGGGAGAGCAGCACCCCGAAGATCAGCATGGTGGCCTTGTAGTCGCCCTTGGTCACCGGCATCAGGACGATGAGCAGGAGCAGCCCGGGGAAGGTCATGATCAGGCTGAAGAGCCATTCGGTGACCGAGCGCACCCGCCGCCCGAAGTAGCCCCCGACCAGTCCGGACGTGATGCCGATCGCGAGGGCGATGCTCGCGCCGATGAGCGCGGAGACCACGCTCGTGTTCACGGAGAACAGGAGCCGGGCGTAGATGTCGCGGCCGCTCTTGTCGCCGCCGAGCAGGTAACCGTGCTCGCCGACACCCGCGTTGACCGCGTCCAGATTGGCCTGGTTGGGCCCGTGGTCGGTGAGGACGGGGGCCAGCAGCCCGAGCAGCACCACGACGGTGAGCAGGCTCGCGCTGATCACGGCCTGGGGGTCGGCGAGCAGGCGGCGCAGGGTGGACCGGCGGCGCGTGTCCGCGGTGGGTGTCGTCAACTGACCGTCCTCGCCTTCGGGTTGAGCCAGCCGCCCAGGAGGTCGACGACGAGGTTGACGACCACGACCAGCAGCACGCCGAAGAGGCTGATGCCCATGATGATCGGCACGTCGCCCTGGAGGGAGGCGTTGAACGCGTACTGGCCGAAGCCGGGCAGCGCGAAGATCTGCTCGATGATCAGGGCGCCGCCGAGCATCTGGATGAACTCCAGGGACAGCACCGTCAGGGCCGGGCCCGCCGCGTTGCGCAGGGCGTGGCGCAGCACGATCGAGCGGGTGGGAATGCCCCTGGTGCGCAGGGTGCGGACGTAGTCCTTGCGCAGTTCGCCGATCATCGCGCCGCGGATCTGCGAGGTGAGACTGGCGACCCCGCCCATCATCAGCGCGACCACCGGGATCGCGATGGAACTCGCCCAGCGGGCCGGACTCTCGCCGAAGTCGGTGTAGCCGGTGGCCGGGAACACGTGCAGCCTGATGGCGAAGACGTAGACCAGCGCGATGGCGACCAGCAGGCTCGGGACGAGGTAGCCGATCATCGCGGCGCCCTGCGCGAAACGGTCGACGGCGCCGCCGCGCGCGGCGGCGGCCACCCCGAGGGCGACGCTGATGAGCGAGGTGGCGAGCAGTGCGACGACGACGATCGACAGGGTGACGCCGAGCCGGGCGGTGATGGCCGAGCGGACCGGCTCGCTGGTGAAGTAGGAGGCGCCGAGGTCACCGCGGACGGCGTGCGCGAGCCAGTCGCCGTACTGCACCGCCAGCGGCCGGTCCAGGCCCAACTGTGCCTTCTGGGCGGCGACTTGCCCGGGTGTGGCGCCGTTGCCGAGGACGCTGCTCGCGACGTCGTCGAAGGACGTGCTGAGCAGCAGGAACGTGATCATGGTCACCAGGACCGCGAGCACCAGGCCCGCGGTCAGGCGACGCAGCACATAGAGCGTCATGGGCGGCGGTTCACCCTTCGGACCGCGACGCGCCGGTCACGCCGAACTGCCGGATGGTGGCCATCGTCGAGGAGCCGTCGCCGAGATAGCTGATGCCCTTCTTGGTGGCCCAGTCGGTACCGAGGTAGAAGACGGGCGCCAGCCACGCGTTCTCGACGCCGAACTCGTTGATCTCCCGGTAGATCCCTGCCGCCTTGGCCGGGTCGAGCTCCTTGGACGCCTGGTCGAGGAGGCCGGTGAGCTTCGGGTCGGTGGAGTGGAAGACATTGCGGAAGCCGGCCGCGCTGTAGAAGCTGCGCGTCATGATCGCGTCGGAGGCGAGGCCCTCGACGAGCAGGAACATCGGGTACTTGCCGGACGCGACGGCGGTGGTGGTCTGCTGTGCGGGCACCGGCTCCCAGGTCACCTTGACGCCGATGTCGCCGAGGGCCTGGGTGAAGAGCGGCTCGAAGGACTTGGTGAAGACGAGACTCGGCATGGTCACCGAGAAGCCGTTCGGGTAGCCGGCCTCGGCGAGCAGTTTCCGGGCTCCGGCGACGTCGTAGGGGTACGCCTTGTTGAGGGCCTCGTCGTAGGCCCCGCCCTTCGGGTTGAACAGCTGGTCGGTGGCCTTGCCGGAGCCGCGCAGCACCTGGGTGACCATCTTCTGCCGGTCGAAGGCCATGTTGATCGCCTTGCGCACGCGCAGGTCGCCGAGCGGCTTCAGCTTGGCGCCGGCGCGGTCGGCGAGGACGAGGAAGGCGCCCGCGGTGGCCTGGACGTGCGTGATCTGGAAGCCGGCCGCCTTGAGGGCAGGCAGCTGGGAGACGTCGGCGGTGCCGGCGTTTGTCTCGCCGGCCTTGAGGGCGTTGGCCGAGGCGGTGGGGTCGGTGATCACACGGATCTTGACCGTCTTGAAGGGGTAGGCCTTCTTGTTCCAGTAGTCGTCGCGCCGGTTGAGGACGTACACCGAGCCGTTGACCGTGGCCTTGGTGTCGAGGGTGTACGGGCCGGAGCCGACCGGGTTCAGGGTGGTGCTCTTGTCTCCCATCGTCTTCGGGTCGCCGATCACGCCGGGCGACGTCGACAGGGCGCCGAGCAGGGAGGCCTCGGGCCGGGAGAGCTTGATGACGACCGTCGAGGCGTCGGGTGCCTCGACCGACGCGATGGCGGCCAGCGACAGCTGGCTCTGGCCGGGTGTCGAGCGGATCCGCTCCAGGGTGGCCTTCACCGCGTCGGCGTTCACCGGGTCGCCCGAGCTGAACTTCATGCCCTGACGGAGCTTCAGGGTGAGCGTGCGCCCGTCGGCGGAGTACGACCAGCTCCGCGCGGCTCCGGGATGCAGTTCGCCCTTGTTGTCCTGGAGCAGGAGGGTGTCGAAGATCGAGTCCCAGACGTAGGTCTGCTGGCCTTCGACGAGTTGGGCGGGATCGAACGAGTTCGGGGTGCCGAGGATGGACAGGGCGAGGGTCGCGTCGGTGCCGGTCCCCGACGTGGTGGCCGGGCTGCTGTCGCAGGCGGCCGTCGCCAGCAGGGTGGCGGCGGTGACGGCCACCAGAGCCTGGGACCGTCGACGGGGCCGTGGCCCGGGCCGGGAAGGCGAGAAGCGGATGCGCATGGGCGGATTCCTTCGTCCTGGAACCTGAAGAGCCGAGGCCTTCGTCAGTGCGTCGGTGTGTGGGTGGTGATGCGCGGGGTGCACGAGAGCCGGCCGACGCATCTGTGGGGGTGGATGTGCGGCGGTGCCCCGTGAGGCCGGCATGCGGGTGGTGAGCGGAGGGACGCGGCGGTCGAACCGCCGATGCCTCCCGTCACGCGAACAGTTACCACGTGGTCGGATTTCATTCGGAAGGTAAGCCCCTGAGGGAGGCGCGGGAAGTCGGGGGAGCGTGTTCGTAATCAGAGCGTTACCTGGCGCGAAACGGCCTGTCCCCGCCTCTTGTGTTCGCCGCGTCTGCCGGTCAGACTCCGTGCAGGCGTGAAAATCTAAGATCTGGAAGGTTTTTGGTGTTGTGATGCCGGATCCGGGAAGAGGAAGCCCACGGTGACCCAGGCCAGAGCCCGCGGTCCGTACACCAAGACAGCCGCCAGACGGGCCGAGATCGTCAGAGCGGCCCGCGAGAGCTTCGCGGAGCACGGGTTCACGAAGGCGTCGCTGCGTGACATCGCCGAGCGGGCCGGTATCACCCACGCCGGACTGCTCCATCACTTCCGCAACAAGGACGACCTGTTGGCCGCCGTGCTCGCCGAACGGGACATCGAGGAGCGGCGTTACGCCGAGTCGCGGGTGCCGGACATGGACCATCTCGCGCCCTACCTCGGGGACATGCTGCGCCACCACCAGGAAGCCCCCGAACTGATGCGCCTGTGGATCGAGCTCGCGGCGGCCGCCTCCCGGCCGGAGCACCCCGCGCACGGCTACTTCGCCGAGCGCTACGCCTGGGGCCGCGACCGGTTCGCGCAGGGCATGCGGGGGAAAGCCCGCCGTGGAGAGCTCCACCCGGCACTGGCCCCCGACGAAGCGGCCACCGTGCTCCAAGCCGTGCTGAACGGCTTGCAGTTGCAGTGGCTGCTCGACCAGGATCTCGACATCGTCGGCCCGATCCGGGCGTTCATGCGCGTGACCCTGCCCCAGGCCGCGGAACCGGGGGACGGACCATGAGCGCCGGCACGCCGGTGGTGCGGCTGTACGGCGTGATCGAGGCCCTGGAGAGGGGTGGTTCGGACAGGCGAACTGGCAGCGTTCGCAAGGGCGTTGCGCTCGCCAGGGTGGGCGCGCCTTCGCCGTCCGCCTGAACGCGGCTGTCCGGGAGCGGTGCAGGGTGGGAGTCCGGATCGGCCACCGCGACCACACCGCGTGGTGTCGCGGCCGGGCGGCGCCTGCGCGTTCGACGTGCTGTGGGACCTGATCGGCCCCGAGGCCCTCGCCGAGGTGGACGTCTGCTGGGCCGCCGCTCGACGGGACAAACCCCGGCCGACCGCTTCGCCTTGCTCGTGACCGCCCGCCAGGTCCCGGCGGGCGGCCCGACCAAAACCTGGACCTGACAGGACGCGGCCCTCGCCCTCCCCGACGTCGGTTCAGTCCGTTGCCCGCACCCGGCGAGTGGCGCTGAACCTCCCGCAGGGAAGCGGCTCCACGACCGTGCCGTCGGGGAAGACGATGCGGGCGGTGGAGGCCGGTGGGACGTCGACGGTGATGGTGAGCAGGTCATCCCTCACCCGCCATTCGACGCCGATCGTGCCCTGCGGGGACTCGTGCGTACCCCGGGCCCAGGGCACCGAGGGGTGGGGGACCGGCGCGACCTCGAAGGACTCCCAGGCGATCGCTCCCGGTGTCTGCCGCAGTCCAAGGACGTGGGTGTGCAGGAACCGGATCACGGCGCCCTTGCTGTAGTGGTTCAGGGAGTCGTGCGCGGCGCCCGTGTCGTCGACGCCCTCCCAGTCCTCCCAGACGGTCGTCGCGCCGCGGTCGAGCATGTACCTCCAGGAGGGCGCGGTGCGCTGGAGGAGCAACTCGTAGGCGACGTCGGCATGTCCGCTGTCGGCGAGCACGGGAAGGAGGTCGCCGGTCGAGAGGAAGCCGGTGGTGAGATGGGTCCCGGCCGCGCGGATCAGCTCGACCAGCCGTGCGGCGGCCGCCTCGCGCAGTGCACGAGGGACGAGCCCGAGCGACAGCGCCCGTACATAGCCGGCCTGGGTGTCGCCGGCAGTACGTCCGTCCGGGGCGAGGAACTCGGTGCGCCAGGCGTCGCGGATCCGCTCGGCGGTCGCGGCGTAGCGGTCCGCGTCCCCGGGGCGGTCCAGCACGCGTGCGACGCGGGCCAGGGTCGCCGTCGACCGGTACAGGAACGCCGTGCCGACCTCGCCCTTGTCTGCCAGGAACCAGGCGACCGGGTCGCTCTGGACGGGGTCGATCCGGGTGCCGTCGGCCGCCTTCGTCTTCGGTTCGGTCCATTCGCCCCAGTGGAAGGAGCCGTCCCAGAGGTACCGCTCGTGGGGCAGCGGCTCCGCCGAGCGTTCGGCACGGGAGGGGTGGCGGGCGCTGCGGGCGGTGTTCAGGGCCCACTCCACCCAGCGGACCATCGCCTCCAAGTTCTCGACGAGGACCTCCCGGTCGCCGTAGGACTCGTACAGCTCCCACGGAACGGCGACGACGGCGTCTCCCCACCCCGCCGAACCGGTCATCATGGCGAACTGGTCGTCCAAGTGCTTCTTGATACGGCGTCCGTCGGGCGAGAAGTTGGCGATCCGGCCGTCGGGCAGCTGGTCGTCACGCACGGAGCGGAGCCATTTGCGGCTGAACCCCAGGACGTCGTACAGACGTGTGGCGGTGGAGACGAAGACCTGGTAGTCGCCGGTCCAGGCGAGGCGTTCGCGGGTCGGGCAGTCGGTGGGCACGTCGACGGCGTTGCCCCGGAAGCTCCAATCGGCGATCTCGTGAAGGCGGTTGAGGTCTTCGTGGCCGCAGCCGAAGCTGCCGGTGCGGCGCAGGTCGGAGTGGACGACGCGCATCACGAGGCTCGCAGGGTCGAGCGGGGCGCCCTCGCGGCGGAGGCGTGCGTAGCGGAAGCCGTGCACGGTGTGGCGCGGCTCGAAGGTCTCGCCGTGGCCCGCGGACACGGCTTCGTCGCGCTGCACGAAAGGAATCGGCGCCTGGCCCGGCCGCCTGGCGTCCAGGTGAGCGGTCGTCAGGTCACCGTCGGGTCCCACGTGTTCGCCGTAGTCGATGACCGTGCGGGTCCCGGCCGGGCCCAGATCACTCAGACGGATCCAACCGGACGCGTTCTGGCCGAAGTCGGCGACCCAGAGCCCGTCGTCGACCTGCCGGACGGACTTGGCGGGGCGCGATTCCACGACCCGCACCGGTGGTGCCGGTGACCAGTCGATCGAGGGTGCCTCGACCTGGTCGACGAGGACCGGTTGCCCGGTGCCCGCTCCGACGCGGAAATCCGTGGTCTGCCCGTCCATGAGGTCGGCCCGGGTGATGGCCGACTCCGTGCTCGTCCATGTGCCGTCCGTCCGCACGACTTGCACGTCGCCGTCCTCGTGCACGAGGTGCAGTTCGGCCCGCACACCGGTGACCGTGCCCCAGCCGGCCGGCTGGCGGAAGGCGCCCACCTGGCCCCGGTACCAGCCGTCGGACAGCAGGATCTCGATCCGGTTCTCACCGGGGACCACGGCGGCCGTCACGTCGTGGGCCTGGGCGTGGAGCGTGCGGTCGTACGAGGTGGACCCGGGCGAGAGTTCGGCGGTGCCGGCCCGCTCGCCGTTGACGAAGGCCTCGTACACCCCGAGCGCTGTCGCGTACAGCCGGGCCGAGCGCACCGACGACCGGACGGGGAAGCGGACCGACAGGAGATAGGCGGGGCGCCTGCCGTAGCCGCGATCGACGGACTCGGGGGGACTGATCCAGCGTGCCCGCCAGTCGCTGTGGAGCAGGCCGCTCTCGAAGGCGTGCCACGGGGACCACGGTGAGCGGTCGCCGGTACGCAGGGCCCGGACCCGCCACAGCACCCGGCGGCCTCCGGCCAGCGCGGCCCACGGCCAGGGCAGGAACCGGTGGCCGCCGACGGCGGTGGTCACGGTGGGGAGGGCTTCGCCGTCGACGGTGCACTGCACCTCGTACGCCACCGGATGCGCCGCGTCCGACGGCGGCTTCCACGACAGCCGGGGCGTGGGCCCGGACACGGGGAAGTCGTCACCGCCGTTGTCGATGCCCAGGTCGTACGGTGTGTCGCGCATGCTGTGCCTTCTCGGAACTCGGTGTGGCGGCGGGCTGTTTCTCGGGGATCGGGAAGGTCGATGATCGGGGGCGGGCGGGCTCATCGAACCGACTTGATCTTGAACTTCACGATGAGGCCGCCGAGCAGGGCCAGAACCGCGCCCAGCAGATAGAGCTGCGTGTAGTTCTTCTCGCCGCCGGTGCTCATCCCCAGGGTGATCACGAACGGGGCGATCAGGGGCGCGACGGCACTGGGGATCTTCTGGGCGAAGCCGACGACGGCGAGGTAGCGGCCGGCCTCGGCCCGGTCCGGCAGGACGGCGAACACGATCGCCTGGTCGACGGCGCTGAACAGCGCGATGGCGAACTGCATCAGCACCGCGCCGACGACCAGTTGGGGCAGGGAACGGGCGAAGGCCTCGGTGACGGCCCCGGCCACGAACACCCCGGAGCCGATCAGGGCGAACAGCTTGCGCCGGCCGAGCTTGTCGGAGAGGAAGCCGCCCCCGATCGCCCCGCCGGCCGCGGCCACCACGCCGACGGTCCCGATGACGGCGACGATCCCGGCGACCTCCTTGACCGGCAGGTCGAGCCGCTGCGCGTAGAAGAAGGTGCCGAAGGCGGTGTTGAAGTACAGGCCGACGAAGAAGACGAAGCGGCCGAGCCAGTTCCAGCCGAAGTCCGGGTACTTACGCGGGTCGAAGCCGTAGCTGGCGACCATGTTCCGCACCGTCACCCCGCCGCCGCGCACCAGGACGCGGGAGTCGCCCTCGGGCTTGAGCACGGGGAAGAGCACCACGAGGGCGGCACCCAGGACGCCGGGGACCAGGAACACCAGGAACGTGCTGGAGGCCACGGCGTACGCGAGGCCGATGCCGATCACCGGCGCGATCTGGGTCATGACGCTGGTCAGAGCGGAGATCCGGCCCCGCTGCTCCTCGGGCACCCGGTCCGCCTGGACGTTCTGGATCGCCTGTCCGGCCGTCGACCAGCCGATCATGCCGACCACCCAGGCCAGGCCCAGCAACAGGACCGACGGCGCGAGCGCGACCCCGACGAGCGCAACGGTGCCGAGCAGGGCGCCGCCGACCATGAAAGGGGTGCGGCGGCCGAGCCGGGAGCGCATGCGGTCGCTCCAGAGGCCTATCAGCGGACTGAGGACCAGGTAGGTGACCTGGGCGGAGCCGGTGACGTATCCGAGGCGCTCCTCGTGGCCGGGGGAGAGGTCGTCGATCCGCACCGCGAGGGAGTAGGAGAGCGGGACCATCAGGGCCAGGGAGCCGCCGAAGCTGGCGAGCATCAGCCAGAGGAGGTAGCTCCGGCCGACCGTCTGGAGAGGGGGTGCCTGGATCTCGGGTGTCGTGGGCTGACCTGCGGGGTCCTCGGGGGCGTCGTCCAGCGGGGTCGGCGGCACCACCATGCTGACGTCCCGCTCTTCGTGAGGCATGCGGACTCCTTTGTCCATGGGCGGAGGCGACTGCGGTGACGACCGCAGCGGGCGGTGTGGGGTCCGGTCCGGTCGCGCCTGTCGTCGCTCCATGGGCTGGTGCGGCTTGCGGCGGCTGTGAGGGTCGTCCCTGGGGCACAACCGGTACGCGCCGCGTGCTGCGAGACCCTTGGGGGTGGATCGACCGCAGGGCGGCCGACCCGGAGCCCTGACAGGCGCTCCGGTCGGCCTCCCCGCGCACGGGGCGTGGCGTGGCCGTCAGTCGGCCGAGGACGGGCCGGGCTTGTGGCCGGCGAGGCCGTGCCAGCGCCGGCGCAGGGCGAACGCGGCGGACTTGGGCTTGCGGTCGCGGGTGAAGACACCCTTCTTGTTGCCGTCGACGCGGTGGATGCCCGGCGAGGTCTGGAAGTCGGCGAAGTTCCACACGTGCTCGCCGACGAACTCGGGGATGCGGTCGAAGACGCGGTGGTACATGGCGAGGAAGTCGCTCTGGTACTCCTCGCTCCATGGCGCGTCCCACACGGAGTGCAGGCCCGGCTGGGTGTCGGCACCGTACTCGGACATCATCACGGGCTTGCCGAAGCGCTGGACCCAGCCGCGCAGATCCTGCTCCAGGTACCCCTCGGCGGTCGCGAGGTCGCCGGTGAAGAGGTACCAGCCGTAGTAGCGGTTAATGCTCAGCACGTCGAACAGGTCGCCGATCAGGTCGTTCTGCGGGGTCGCGAACATGACGGCGGAGTAGGTGAGGGGCCGGGTCGGGTCGAGTTTGCGGGCCAGTTCGACCAGCGGTTCGAAGTACTCGCGCGCGCCGTCCTCATTCGAGGCCGGTTCGTTGGCGAGGGACCACATCACCACGCTCGGGTGATTCTTGTCCCGGTCGATGAGTTCCCGCAGATGCTGGGCGTGGACGTCGCGCGTGGTTCCACCGAAGTTCTCCGGCGCGAAGGTCGGTGTCGGCGGCACCCCTGTCAGACCGCCCTGGACCCCCAGGTTGAGTCCGACAGCGGCGGTCTCGTCGATGACGACGATGCCGTGGCGGTCGGCGAAGTCCAGGACCTCCTCGGCGTAGGGGTAGTGGGAGGTGCGGAAGGAGTTGGCTCCGGTCCACTGCATGAGCTGGAAGTCATGGACGAGGTAGGCGTCGTCGTGGCCCTTGCCGCGGACGGGGGTGTCCTCGTGCTTGCCGAAGCCGGTGAAGTAGAACGGCTCGTCGTTGATGAGGAAGTCGGTGCCCCGTACCTCGACGGTCCGTACGCCGACGGACTGGGTGTAACTGTCCAGGGTCTCGCCGTCCACGGCCAGTTCCACGACGAGGTCGTAGAGATAGGCCGCGCCCGGCTGCCAGAGCGTGACGTCCTCGATGCGCAGGACGCCCTCGGGGCCCGCACCCTCCGCGACGGTCCGTCCGGTCTCGTCCAGCACGCGCACCCGGACGGCGACCGAGTCGGCGTGCGCGCCGCCGGTCTCCACGCGGTAGCCGACGGTGCCGGCCGTGCCGTCCCGGCCGGTGACGACGGTGACGTCGTCGACGTACGTGGTCGGTGTGCTGTAGAGGAGGACAGGGCGTGCGATGCCCGCGTAGTTGTAGAAGTCGTGCAGGTACGACTGCCGTTCGCGACCGTCGGGACCGGTCGTGACCGTGCCGGGCGGGATCGTCACGTTCGTGAGCCGGTTGTCGACGGCGACCGTCAGTCGGAACTCCGTGCCGGGGGCGACGAACCCGGTCAGGTCCGCCTCGAACGGCGTGTAGCCGCCGCTGTGTTCGGCCACGAGCAGGTCGTCGACGTAGACCTGGGCGGCGTGGGTGACGGAGCCGAAGCGCAGGACCACGCGTTCGCCGGTCCAGCCGCGCGGTACGCGCACATCCCGCTGGTACCAGACGACGCCAACGTGGTCGCGGATCTCAGGATCCACGAACAGGTCGTTGTAGCTGGCGGGCACGGGGACTTCGAGCGGTGAGTCGAGCCGGGTCGTCCACGGATCGGCGCTGACCCGGGTGTCGAGGGCGAACCGCCACAGGCCGTCGAGGCCGACGAGGTCGCGGGTGGGGGTGGCACGGGGCGAGAGCATGGGAGTCCTAGCGGGAGTTCGGAGCGGTGGGGGCGTCGTACGTCATGCCGTTTCACCGGCGTCCGCGAGGAGCGTGCTGCCGGTCATGAAGGCCGAGAGGTCGCTGGCGCAGAACAGCACCACGCGGGCGATGTCGTCGGGCACGCCGAGCCGGCCGAGCGGCCCGGGTTGCATCACGGACATGATCGTCTCGGAGTCCACGCCGGCCTCCGCGGCGGCCGCCAGGTTTCCCTCGGTCGGCACGAACGTCGGCGCGACGCCCAGTACCCGGATGCCCAAGGGGGCGAACTCCAGGGCGAGTTGGCGGGTCAGCCCGCGTGCCGCGTGCTTGGAGCCGACGTAGGCGGCGAGGCCGGGGGCCGTGCCGCGGAACCCGGCCGTGGAGACGACGTTGACGATGACGCCTCCGTGTCCGGCCTCGCTCATCCGGCGCGCGGCCTCCCGGGAACCGAGGAAGACCCCGCGGGTGTTGACGGCGAAGACCTCGTCGAAGGCCTGGTCTGACATCTCCAGGGCGGGGACGCTGGGGAAGATCCCGGCGTTGTTCACCCAGATGTCGATCCCGCCGAGCTCCCGGACCGCCAGGTCGGCGGCGGCCGACACGCTGTCGGGGTCGGCGACGTCCAGAGGTGCGGCCAGGGCACGGCCCCGGCCCAGGGCGCCGAGTTCCCCGGCTGCGGAGGTGGCGAGTTCGTCCTGGATGTCGGCGACGACCAGGTCGGCTCCGGCTTCGGCGAGCCGCTCGGCGACGGCCCGGCCGAGCCCCTGCCCCGCGCCGGTCACGACGGCACGCCGTCCGGACAGGGAGACGAGTTCGGCCAGGGACTTCGAGGAGACGTCGGGTACGGATACCTGCACGCTGTGTCCTTGGTGTGAGGCGATGGTCAGATCCGGCCGCGGCGGGCGGTCTCGCCCAGCCAGGCCAGTGAGGGCTTGGGGCGACGCTCGAACGTCTCGCGGTCCACCGCGACGAGGCCGAACGTCGGTGTCCAGTGGCCCCACTCGTAGTTGTCGAGCAGGCTCCAGTGCAGATAGCCGCGTACGTCCACTCCGTCGGCGATCGCCTTGCCGAGGTGCTCCAGGGCTTCGCCGGTGTAGGCGATACGGCGGGTGTCGTCGCCGGTGGCGATGCCGTTCTCGGTGATCAGGATCGGCAGCCCGCCGGTGACCTCGGCGGTGTGCCGCACGGCGATGCCCAGGGCGTCGGGCCGGTATGCGGTGCCCACGAGGGTGTTGTCGGGGTGCGGCGGGTAGGGCTCGATGCCGTCCGGGCCGACCCATTGACTGGAGTACGACTGCACGCCCACGAAGTCGTCGCCGCGCGCTCCCTCCAGGTAGAGGTCCTCCCAGACGTGCTCCAGCCCCCGCTTCTTCTCCTCCGAGCCGGGGCGGGCGACGAAGGCGCGGTTGGCCACCGTCCAGCCGACCTTGGCGTCGGTGCGCTCGCGCAGGACGTCCCGGGCGGCGTGGTGGGCGTCGACGAGTCGTGCGCCGATGCCGGGATCGGGGGCGGGCAGGGCCGGTCGTGGGCCCTCGTTGTCGAGGGTGGGGCTCTGCCACTCTCCGTCGGCCTGCGGGTTCTGGAAGGCCCGGGCCATGCCGACCATGATGGCCAGCATGTTCGGCTCGTTCATGGTGACGACCCACTCGACGCCGTCGAGGATCGGCGTCACCGTCTCGACGTAAGTCCGGAACCGGTCCACCGCGCGGTCGCCGAGCCAGCCGCCCTCCTCGGCGAACCAGCGCGGGCTGGTGAAGTGATGCAGGGTCACGACCGGTGTCAGACCGAGCTCGAAGGCCGTCTCGATCATGCGCCGGTAGTGGGCGAGTTCGGCGCGCGAGACCAGGCCGGGGAGCGGCTCGATCCGTGCCCACTCGATCCCGAAGCGGTAGGCGTTGAGCCCGGCGTCCGCGAGCAGCTGCATGTCCTCGCGGTAGCGGTGGTAGCTGTCGCAGGCGTCGCCGCTGCGCTCCATGCCGGGGATGCGTCCTTCGTTCGCCCAGAAGTCGCTGTTGAGGTTGTTGCCCTCGATCTGGTGCGGGGCCGTGGATGCGCCCCAGAGGAATCCGGGAGCGAGTTCGGTCATCGTCGACTGCCTTCCTGAGCGCCGGGGCGATTCCGCGTGTCCTGGTGAGCGGTTCCGTCCGGGCGATGCCAACACTTACCATGTGGTTGGTTTTCGCTGGAACGTAAACCGGGATCAAGGGAGAGGGAAGCCCGCAGGGAGGTTTCGTGACCTGAGCGTTACATGGTGGGGTGTGGGATGGCATGGCGGAGCGGCTCACCGGTGAGGGGCCGGTGCAGCGGGGCATGGGTGAGGCGGGAGGCCGGCGTCAGTGGGACGCCGGCGTCGCTCAGGCGGTGTCGTCCGAGTCGTCCTGGGTGAACAGCAGGCGTACGAAGTCGGTCACCGGTCCCACGATGTCGAGGTCCTGCTGAAGAACCCACTGGAGTTGAAGCCCGTTGAGCATGGCCTGGAAGAGGACGGCGGCACTCTCGGGGGTGACGCCCTCGCGGAGCCGGGCGCGGACTGCCCCCTCGGGGAGTCCATCGACGAACTGGGCCCGGCTGCGTTCGTACCGTTCGACGAAGTAGGTGTGGGCGGGGTGGTCGGGGCGTGAGGCGGCCGCCGCGAGCTCGATCCACAGCCGGATCAGCTCGGGGGCCCGCTGATGACTCTGGATGAGCCCGGCGAGGTAGGGCCCGAGCTGGTCGATCCCCTCGACCTCGTCCAGGCCCTGCCGCCATTCCTCGGAGTCCCGCTGTGCGAGCACCTCGGCGAGGAGTTCGTCCTTGTCGCGGAAGTGGTGCAGGAGACCGGCGTGCGTGATCCCGGCCCGTTCCGCGATGGCGCGCAGGGAGGAGTTGGCGTAGCCGTGCTCGGCGAAGCAGTCACGCGCCGCGCGAACGATCTCCGCCCGGCGGGCCGCCGTCTTGGCGTACGGCCCACGTGTCTTGGCCCGGTCCACGATGCGATCACCCTCCTCGACGAAGCGCCTCAATCATCCCCTGTAGATCGGACTGCGACGTACGCGGCCTCAGGGGGCGTGGCGAGGTCTTCCTCCTCGCCCCGCAGCGGGCAGCGGGCATGCTGCGCACGCATGGCTCCGGTGCCGACGCGTACCCGCGGCCGGGAGCGCCGGAGCGCCGGAGCGTCGGAGCCCTGGAGTCCTGGAGCCCCGGAGAGGACCCTGCTGGAGTCCCTGCGGATCGGCGCGGATGTCCTCGGGTCATGTGGCGTCCACGCCTGAACCCCTGGGGTGCCTCCCCGGTGCGAACGCACCGGGTTCCCGGTTTCGTGTGCAGAAGCCGGATGAAGAACAGCCATCCAAGAAAGCAGGGCCCCGCCATGACCGACACGCTCCCCGTGGTCTTCATCCACGGACTCTGGCTGCACAGCGCCTCCTGGCAGCCGTGGACCGACCTGTTCCGCGAAGAGGGCTACGAACCGTCCGCGCCCGGGTGGCCCGGCGACCCGGACACCGTCGAGGAGGCGCGCCAGAACCCGGAGAGCATCGCCGGCCACGGCATCGACGACGTCGTAGAGCACTACGCGGCCCTGATCGAGGACCTGCCCGTGCGGCCCATCGTGATCGGTCACTCGTTCGGCGGGATGATCGCTCAGAAGCTGCTCGGCCAGGACCGTGCCGCCGCAGCCGTCGCGATCGACGCCGCGCAGATCAAGGGCGTTCTGCCCCTGCCGCTGTCCGCGCTGAAGGCGACGCTCCCGGTCTTCAAGTCCCCGGCCAACCGGCACCGGTCGGTCTCCCTGACCGCGGAGCAGTTCCGGTTCGCGTTCGGCAACGCCATCGCGGAGGAGGAATCGACGGCTCTGTACGAGCGCTGGACCATCCCCGCGCCGGGCAAGCCGCTGTACGAGGCCGCCTCCGCGAACTTCAACCCCCACTCGCCGGCGAAGGTCGACACGAAGAACAGCGGACGAGGCCCGCTGTTGCTCATCTCGGGCGGCAAGGATCACACCGTGCCCGAGGTCGTCACCCGCGCCACCCTCAAGCAGTACCGGCACTCCGAGGCCGTCACCGACATCATCAACTTCCCCGACCGCGGGCACTCGCTGACGATCGACGGCGGCTGGCGCGAGGTCGCGGACACCGTTCTCACCTGGCTGCGCCGGCAGAGCCTCGGGACCGAGCGGACCGAGCGATGAGCGCCCGTCCCCAGCCCGCCGGAACCTCCGGGGCCGACGCGGGTGTGGCCGGTCGGACCGTCGTCGTCACCGGAGCCGGGCGCGGCATCGGGCTGGCCGTCGTCGAGGCCTTTCTCGCGGCCGGGGCCCGCGTCGTCGCGGGATCGAGGGAACGCACCGAAGCCCTCGACGAGCACGTGAAGCAGGGTGCTCGGCTCACCGTCGTGGAGGTCGACCTCGCGACGCCCGACGGTCCGGCCGCGCTGGTCGCCGAGGCCGTCGCGGTCCACGGCGGCGTCGATGTCCTGGTGAACAACGTCGGAGCGGTGCGGCCGCGGGTCGACGGCTTCCTGAGTGTGACGGACGAGGACTGGGACTGGACGTTCACGGTCAACTTCATGGCCGCCGTCCGCGCCACCCGGGCCGCACTGCCGCACCTGCTCGCTACCGGCGAGGGACGTATCGTCACGGTCTCCTCGGTCAACGCCCGGCTGCCGGACCCGCTGGTCATCGACTACAGCGCGGCGAAGGCAGCACTGACGAACTTCTGCAAGGCCCTGTCCAAGGAAGTGGGACCACACGGCGTACGGGTGAACACCATCGGTCCCGGCCCGGTGGAGACGGCCCTGTGGCAGGGTGCGGGCGGTGTCGCCGCCACGGTCGGCCAGGCCCAGGGCGTCGATGCCCGGGACGTGGCCCGTGGCGCGGCGCAGCAGTCGGTGACCGGCCGCTTCACCCGGCCGGCCGAGGTGGCTGATCTCGTGCTCTTCCTCGCCGGTCCCCGAGCGGCCAACATCACCGGCGCCGACTTCGTCATCGACGGCGGCCTAGTCGACTCCCTCTGACCGACCAACCGACCGACACGGAACGGCACGGCACGGCGGGACCGAGCCCGCTGCGCCCACCTCGCGCTGCTGGGAGAGATGAGTGAGATTACGCCTGCCCGGATCCGGCCTGTCCAGATCCCGTGTGCCCAGATCCCGTATGCCCAGATCCCGCCGCCTGACCGCCGCGGTCCTCGCCCTGGCCGTCGGCCTCGGCGCGACCAGCCTCACGGCCGCGGCCGCCGCCAAACCGGCATCGTCGGCCGGCGAGCGGATGCCCGTCGGCTTCAGCGAGCACAAGACCCAGGTCGCCGGAACCGGCATCCACTACGTGATCGGCGGCCACGGCCCGACCCTGGTCCTGATCCACGGCTACCCCCAGACCTGGTACGAGTGGCACGGCATCATGCCCGCGCTCGCCAAGCACTACACCGTCATCGCTCCGGACCTGCCCGGTGCCGGCCACAGCGACGCGCCGGCGTCCGGCTACGACAAGAAGACCATGGCTGCCAAGCTGCACACACTCCTTGTGTCGCTCGGCAAGGACCACGACGTGAACGTCGTCGGCCACGACATCGGCACGATGGTCGCCTATTCCTACGCCGCCCAGTACCCGCACAGCGTCAGCAAACTCGTGCTCAGCGAAGCCCCGATCCCGGACCAGGGCATCTACGAGTTCCCGGCGCTGACGGCCAAGGGCCCCGGGGTGTGGAACTTCGGCTTCTTCTCCCTGCGGACCGGCCTTCCCGAGAGCCTGATCCAGGGCCGCGAGCTGACCTGGACGACCGGCTTCATGCGGGGCATCGCCGTACACAAGGACGCCCTGACCACGGACGAACTCCAGGTCTTCGCCTCCTACCTGCGCGACCGCGCCCACCTTGAAGCGAGCTTCGCGTGGTTCCGGGCGTTCCCACAGGACATCGCCGACAACGCGCGGTTCCGGAAGAAGCCCCTGGCCATGCCCGTCCTCGCGGTCGGCGCCGACGGCAGCCTCGGTTCGTCGGTCGGGAAGCAGGTACGCCGGTACGCCACGCACGTCACCCCGGTCGTCGTCCGCGACTCCGGCCACTGGATCTACGAAGAGCAACCCGAAGAGATGACCGACCTGCTGCTGCGTTTCCTGGGCAGCCACCGATGACAACAGGAGCGAAGTTGACCGGCTTCTTCCCCGCCTTCGGACCGACGCCCGAGCGCGAACCCTTCTGGTTCCTGGGCGGCCAGGCCCGCATCCTGCTTCCGGGCACCGCCACCGACAACCGGCTGAGCCTGATGGAGTTCGCCGACCCGGTCGGCCACGCGCCCCCGCACCACGTCCACGAGGACGAGGAGGAGGTCTGGTTCGTCCTCGACGGCGAGGTGACGTTCTTCGTCGGCGACCAGCGCCACGACCTGGTGCCCGGACAGCTCGCGTACGGCCCGCGCGGGGTGCCGCACAGCTATCTGGTCCGTTCGCCCGAAGGAGCGCGCATAGCGGTGCTGTTCAGCCCTGCCCGCATCGAGGAGTACTTCCGCTCCAACGGCACCCCCGTGGCCGAAGCCGGGGACCTGCCACCGGAGTTCGATCTCGGGGCGGTTGTGGCCTCCGCCGAGGCCTTCCACCTGCGCGTCACAGGACCGCCGCCGTCTCTGTGAGCCCGCCCGTCCCGAAGGAACAGGAAAGACACCGCCCGGAAAGAGCAGGAAGAGGAGGGGGACACTCATGACAAACATCGCGCCCGACCGGTCCCGCGTCGGCGGGCAACGCCCCAGAAAGCTGATGCTGTCGGCGGTGGTGATCGGGACACTCCTCGCAGTCCCGGCATTGTCCGCCGCCACACCCGCCGGCCCGACGTCCGCCACACCCGCCGGCCCGACGTCCGCCGCGAACGCCGGGACGGCGTCCGCCACACCGAGCGCACCCAAGCCGACCGTGGTCCTGGTCCACGGCGCGTTCGCGGACTCGTCGAGCTGGGACGGCGTGACATCGCGGCTCCAGCGCCGGGGCTACCCCGTCATCGGCGTCGCGAACCCGCTCCGGGGCCTGGCCGGCGACTCGGCCTATGTGTCCAGCGTCCTGGACACCATTCCCGGGCCGGTCGTCCTGGTCGGCCACTCCTACGGCGGCGCCGTGATCACCGACGCCGCGGTGGGCCACTCCAACGTCAAGGCCCTGGTATACATCGCCGCGTTCGCTCCCGACCAGGGCGAGTCCGGGCTGGCCATCCTCGGACAGTACCCGGGCAGCACGCTCCCTCCGGCGTTGACGGTCCGGCCGTTCCCGGGCGGCCAGGACGCCTACGTCGATCCCGCGGACTTCCGACAGGTCTTCGCCGCCGACGTACCGGCCGGCAAGGCCCGGCTGATGGCGGCCGGGCAACGGCCGGTGGCGCTGGCCGCGTTCGCGGAGCCCAGCGGCACCCCGGCATGGAAGACCATTCCCTCCTGGTTCCTGGTGGCAGGCGCGGACCGCGCGATCCCGCCCGCTGCCGAACAGGCCATGGCGCGCCGAGCCGGCGCTCGCACCGAGGTGGTCCGCGGAGCCTCGCACGCGGTCCTCGTCTCGCATCCGGACGCCACCGCACATGTCATCGAGGCCGCCGCCCGCGCCACCTCCTGACCCGGCGTCACCCACCACACGAAGGGGAACCGACATGCCGTACATCACCGTCGGCCGGGAGAACTCCACCGACATCGAGCTGTACTACGAGGACCACGGAAGCGGGCAGCCCGTCGTACTGATCCACGGTTATCCGCTCGACGGCCACTCCTGGGAGAAGCAGCTGCCGGCGCTCCTGGAGGCCGGCCACCGGGTCATCACCTACGACCGGCGCGGCTTCGGCCGCTCCTCGCAGCCGACCACGGGCTACGACTACGACAGCTTCGCCGCCGACCTCGACGCGCTGCTGACCGAACTGGACCTCACCGACGCGGTACTCGCCGGGTTCTCCATGGGCACCGGAGAAGTCGGCCGTTACCTGGGCACGTACGGCTCGCAGCGTGTCTCCAAGGCCGTCTTCCTCGCCTCCCTGGAACCCTTCCTGGTCAAGACCGAGGACAACCCCGCGGGCCTCGACCAGTCCGTCTTCGACGGCATCCTGGAGGCGGTCACGAAGGACCGCTACGCCTACTTCACCGGGTTCTACGAGGCGTTCTACAACCTCGACGAGACGCTCGGCAGCCGGATCAGCGAGGAGGCCGTACGGGCGAGCTGGAACGTGGCGGCGGGCGCGTCGGCGTACGCGTCGGTGGCCTGTGTGCCCACCTGGGGCACGGACTTCCGCGCCGACGTCGCCAAGATCGACGTACCGACGCTGATCCTCCACGGCACCGCCGACCGCATCCTGCCGATCGACGCGACCGGGCGGGCCTTCCACGCCCTCCTGCCTGCGGCCGAGTACGTCGAGATCGAGGGCGCCCCGCACGGTCTGCTGTGGACGCACGCCGAGGAGGTGAACGCCGCGCTGCTGGCCTTCCTGGGTCAGTAGTCCCCGCTTCGACCCGAGGGGGCTGGTCACCCGGCCTGAAGCTTCGCCCGCACCTCGGCCGCCCACGGGGGATCGATCTCGGTGAGGATGTCCGCCGCTTGCGCCCATACGGCGCGAGCGGCGGCGTCGTCACCGCTCGCCGCGCAGGTGTCGCCCAGCCGGGTCAGGCTGCCGGCCTCGTTGTAACGGTCGCCGTTCCTGCGGAGCTTGTCGATGGCTCGCCGGTAACAGGTCTGTGCCCGCCTGTAGTTGCCCAGATGGTGATGGGCGTAGGCAAGGGTGTCCCAGGTGTTGGCCTCGTGCGAGCCACCTCGGTCGCTCATCCGTCGGTACAGCGAGAGCGACCGCAAGGCGTCGGTCATCGCCTTGTCGTAGTCGCCGAGCACCCCCTCGTACCAGGCGATCGCGTTCATGGCGTCCGCCTGCCCGCTCAGGTGTCCGGCGAGGCGGTAGAGGTCAAGGGCGTGCCGGGTCTGCCGGATCGCCTCGTCGTGCCTCTCGGTGCGGGTCATCACCCAGCCGAGAGCGCGCCAGGTGTGCGCCTGGCCGAGGTCGTCGCCGAGGGCCTCGAACCGGGACAGGGCCTGGTGCAGGTGGTCTTCGGCCTCGCGGTAGCGGCGCAGCAGTGAGCAGGCGCGGCCGAGGCCGGCGTGGGCCTGCGCGACGCCGACCGGATCGCCGAGCTGCTCGGCCGCGGCGAGAGCGATGCGCTGGAGGTCCGCCCAGTCGTGCCAGTTCCCGAACCGCTCGTGCCCCGGGTCCAGCAGCCGCGCCAGTCGCCAGGCGTGGCCGCCGAGCCCCTCGTCCACCGCCTGCCGCGCCACTGCCGGCAGGACGAGCCGCTCCGTACCGAACCAGCTGAGGGCGGACTCGGCGTCCCGCAAGGTCACCGGAGTCCCCGTCGTCTCCGTCGTCTCCGTCGTCTCCGTCGTCCCCGGCAACGGGGTCGGCGCGGGGAAGACACCCGCCGGATCGAGCAGGGACGCGCTGGCATGCGCGGTGAGCAAATAGTGATCGAGCATGCGGCGCATCGCGTCCCGCCGTTCCTTCTCGCCGTCCTCGGCACGGGCGAGTTCGTTCGCGTACGCGCGCAGGAGGTCGTGGAAGCGGTACCGGCCCGGGGCCTCCTCGGTGAGGAGGTGCGTGCGGGTCAGTTCGGCCAGCAGGGAACGGACCCGGGCGGCCGGACGGTCCGCGAGTGCGCCGGCCGCGTGGGTCCCGATGTCCGGTCCGGGATGCAGGGACAGGAGCCGGAAGAGGCGGGCCGCTTCGCCGCTCAACGTGTGGTACGACCAGCCGAACACCGTCCGGACATCTGTCGTCGCGTCCGGGCCGTCGAAGGCGTCGAGGCTCCCGTTGGCCTCCGTGAGCTCCGCCGCGATGCCGGACAGGGAGAACGTCGGGTTCATCAGGGCGCGGGCCGTGATGATGGACACCGCCAGTGGCAGCCCGCCGCAGAGGGAGATGATCGTGTCGACGGCGGCGGGTTCGGCGGCCACGCGGTCGGCCCCGAGGCGTCGTACGAGCGACTGTCTGGCGTCCTTCGGGGAGAGCAGGTCCAGGGTGAGGGGGTGGGCGCCGCCGACGACCACCAGACTCGTCAGTCGATCGCGGCTGGTGATCAGGACCAGGCAGCCGGCGGAGCCGGGCAGCAGCGGACGTACCTGGTCGGCGTCGCGCGCGTTGTCCAGCAGAACCAGGACGCGTCGGTTCGCGAGGAGGCTCCGGTACAAGGCCGCCTGGGCCTGCGGGCTGTCGGGCATCTGCTTGCGGCTGACCCCCAGGGCCTCAAGGAAACCGCGCACGACTTCCGCCGGGTCCATGGCCGCGCCGTGCAGATCGAATCCCCGCAGATTGACGTAGAGCTGGCCGTCCGGGAACCGGTCCGCCACGCGGTGGGCGAGCTGGACGGCCAAGGTGGTCTTGCCCACTCCTGCCATGCCGCCGATGGCGTTGATCACCATGGTGGCCCCGGGCCCACCGTCGCCCGAGACGGCCGGAAGGCGGCGCAGCATGTGGTCGATCTCGGCCTCACGGCCCGCGAAGTACTTGTACGCGGCCGGGAGTTGAGCAGGCCGGGGCAGTGGCACGAGCAGGTCGTCATGAGCCGGGAAGGCCGGCGTCCGGGGGGCGGCGGCCCGGCCGGTCGAACCATCACTGTCCGAGCCTGCGAGGGGCGCCGGGGGAGTGGGGGCGGACCGTGCACCGAGTACTTCGCGGTGCGCGTCCAGCAGCTCGGAGGACGGCTCGACGCCCAACTCCTCGGCCAGGAGCACCCGGATCCTCTGATACGTCTCCAGGGCCTGGGCCTGCTGGCCTGTGAGCGCCAGCGCCCGGATCAGTCGGCTGTGCAGCGGTTCGTCAAGGGGATGGTCGTCCGCCAGGCCCTGAAGGTGAGCCAGCACCGGTTCCGTACGGCCGCAGCGCAGGCCCGCGTCGGCGGCCTCCTTGACGGTGGCCAGACGCTCACCGTCCAGTCCCGCGAACACGGGGTGGCCGCGGACCTCAGCGGGTATCCCGGCCGCCGCGTGACCGCGCCACAGCGCCAGCGCCCGCCCGTACGACTCGACGGCCCGCACGGGATCGTCCGCCTGGTCGGCGGCACGCGCCCGCGTGCGCAGGTCACGGAAGCGCAGCAGGTCAAGTGTGGTGGCGTCGACGTCCAGCCGGTATCCGCCGCCCTCTCGAAGCAGCCAGCTCCCGGTGGCCATCCGGGGCAGCCCCGGCTCCAGCACGCGGCGCAGCGCCCCCACGTAGCGGCGTACGACATTGACCGCGCTCGGCGGCGGATCCTGCCCCCACAGGGTGTCGACGACGTCCGCGATGCTGACGGGCTGGCCGGCACTGGCCAGCAGCAGCGCCGCGAACGCCTGCTGCTGCGGGGGGCCGAGGCGCAACTCGACATCGGCGCGCCAGGCGCGTACGGGACCCAGCACGGCCAAGTACACCGTCTCCGGCGGGGGTTGGCGATCCTCGCCGGAAAGACCGGTCGTGGGTGTGGCTGATGGTCTCGGCGTTTCGGCCGCGTGTGTCATGTGACGGTCGGCCGAGCACGATGACCGGCGGGCCGCGAGCCGGAGCCCGGACATGCCCTCGCCCAGCTGAACACGTCGAGCACCACGGTCATCGATCCCCCAGTCCCGAGGCCCCGACCCACCCTCACCGCCTGCCGCCCGATGGGCGTGCCGACTGTGTCGTCAGGGACCTTTCCCCAGCTCACAGTACCCCGACCCGCAGGGTGAAGGCGGGTTGTCTCATGCCCACGGCCAGTACAGGGCTGCGGCCGCGGCCGGCCGTCCTAGAATCCGAACCGTGCGCTTCACAGTCCTGGGGCCCGTCAGAGCCTGGCGCGGCGAAACGGAGCTGCAGCCCGGGCCGCCCAAGAGGCGGGCTCTGCTGGCCCTGCTCCTGGCGCGCGCCGGAGAGCCCGTTCCGATCCACGAGATCGTCGACGTGCTCTGGGGCGAGAACGCGTCGGCCGGCTCCGTCAATGCGGTGCACCGTCATGTGGGGGCGCTGCGCCGCCTGTTGGACACGGATCCGTCGGGACACACCACGCCGAGCCGACTCGTGCGCGGCTCCGGAGGGTACCGCCTGATACTCGCTGCGGGGGAACTCGACCTCCAGCGTTTCCGTGCCCTGCGCGACGAGGCGCGTGCGGCCCGGGATCTGGGCGACCCGGCCCGAGCCGCCGCATCACTGATCGAGGCACTCGCCCTGTGGCGCGGCCCCACGGCGTCAGGGATCGCGCCGGAAGTCCGCGCGCATCCCGCGTTCGCGGCGGTGGACCGGGAGCATCCCGCCGCGGTGAAGGAAGCCGCCGCGGCGGCCCTCGAAGCCGGACCGGCACTCGCCCGGCAGATGCTGCCGATCCTCAGACAGACGGCCGCGGCCCACCCCTTGGACGAGGTGCTCCACGCCAGTCTCGTCACAGCGCTCGCGGTGACCGGACACCGGGCCGAGGCGCGCAAGGCCTACCGGGACATCACCACAAGACTCGTCGACGAGCTGAGTCTTGACCCGGGCCCGGAACTTCGGGCCGCCGAGGCGCAGTTGCCGCGCAGCACCGCCTCCACGCCACCGGGCGGGCCGGAGACCGGGAACAGCGCTCGCAGCGGTGCAGAGCCCGAACCGCCCCAACTGCCGTACGGCGAAGTCCCCGACACCGAGGCTTCCACCAAGGGAACAGGTCCAGCAGACGGTACGACGCGGAAGCGCCCCGTCCAACTCCCGCCCGACCTCAGCATGTTCACCGGCCGCAGCGCGGAACTGAGGCGGGTGCACGCACTCCTGTCGCCGTCGGACGACCGGCCGAACACCGTGGTGATCAGCGCGATCGGCGGCATGGCGGGCGTCGGCAAGACCAGCCTGGCGGTGCACTGGGCCCACCAGATCGCCGACCGCTTTCCCGACGGCCAGCTCTACGCCGACCTGCGCGGCTTCGACCGGTCCGGCTCGGTCGCGGATCCCGCGGAGGTGATCCGCGGCTTCCTCGACGCCCTGGGCGTCCCCGCACACCGCATACCGGTCGGCCTCGACGCCCAGGCCGCCCTCTACCGGACACTGCTGGCCGGTCACCGCGTCCTGGTGCTGCTGGACAACGCGCGCGACACGGAACAGGTCCGCCCGCTCCTGCCGGGCTCCGCCGGCTGCCTGATCGTCGTCACGAGCCGCAACCACCTGCACGGACTGGTCGTCGCGGACGGCGCCCATCCCCTCTCGCTGGACCTTCTGACAGCCGCGGAGTCCAGAGAGTTCCTCGTGAGGCGACTCGGCACGAGGCGAGTGGCCGAGGAGCCGGCGGCCGCTGACGAGATCGTCGCACTGTGCGGCTCCCTGCCACTGACCCTGGCCCTCGTCACTGCCCGTGCCGCGGCCCGTCCGGACCGGAGCTTGTCCTCCGTCGCCGGGGAGTTGCGCGAGACCCGCGGCAGCCTCGCCGCCTTCACCCACGACGACGGCGCCCCCGACCCCCGCACGGCGTTCTCGTGGTCCTACGACGCTCTCACCCCGGGTGCGGCACGGCTGTTCCGGCTCCTGGCGCTGCATCCCGGCCCCGACGCGTCCACCGCCACCGCCGCCGTACTGCTGCGCCTGCCGCTCAAGGACACACGCCCCCTGCTCGCCGAACTCGTCGGCGCCCACCTGCTCACCCAGCGGTCGCCGGGCCGCTTCGGCTCCCACGAACTGCTGCGGATCTACGCAGGCGAACTGACGGAGTCGTACGACACTCCCGAGGAGCGGAACGCCGCACGGCACCGCCTGCTCGACCACCTCCTGCACACCGCTCACCGGGCCGACAGCCTGCTCGCACCCCACCGGGAACGTCTCACCCTGAGCTCGCCGGTCGCCCCCGTGGCCAGTCCGACAGCGTTCGACAGCGCCGAAGAGGCGGCAAGTTGGCTGACCGCTCAGAGTCCGGTCCTCCTCGCAGCCGTACTGGAAGCGGCCCGGTCCGGTTTCGGCACCCACTGCTGGCAGCTCGCAGCCACACTGGAACTCTTCCTCGACCGGCACGGCCGGTGGCAGGACCAACTGGTCGTGCAGGAAGCGGCGTTGCACGCGGCCGAGGAACTGGGCGACCTCTCGGGACGCGCTCACGCGCACCGGGCCCTGGGCTTTGTGCACGGTCGCCTGGAACACCCCGCCGAGGCACACGAACACCTGTCCACCGCGCTGGAACTGTTCGCCGCCACCGGCGACGCGCCCGGCCAGGGGCGCGTCCACCGCTACCTGGCCTTCCAGGCCAACCGCCAGGGCCTTCACCACGTGGCCCTCGACCACTACCGCCAGGCGTACGCGCTGTACGAGGCGGCCGGTCATCGCAGCGGACAGGCGGGCATCCACAACGAGGTCGGCTGGACCCGCATTCTGCTCGGCGCGTACGAGGAAGCCCTCGCCGACTGCCGACGGGCGATCGCCATGAACCAGGAACTCGGCGACCGCAACGGAGAGGCCGCCGCATGGGACAGCCTCGGCTACGCCCACCACCACCTCGGGCAGTATCAACAGGCCCTCATCTGCTACGAACACGCGTTGACGGCGTACCGCGAGATCCACGACGACTACCTGGAAGCGGACACTCTCGTGCACATCGGTGACGCGTGGGAGGCCGACGGTTCCCAGGAGCGGGCGGCGGACGCCTGGCGGCAGGCGCTGCGGATCCTCGAGACCATCGCGCACCCGGACGCCGAGCACGTACGCGACAAGCTCCGGACCCTGGCGTCGCACGACGGGACGCCGCGCCGTCAGTCCGCGGTCGAGAGCACCGTTACGTAAGGCTCTGCAGCCGCACTCCTGGCGCGGAGTCGAGGACGGTCACCTTTCGGGCAGGGATTGTTCACAGGTTCTCCTCTAGCGTGCACAGCGTGCCGCCTGCTTCCGCCTCTTCGGTGCGTGGCCCGGCGGCCGCGAACGTGTTCCCGGACCGGCGGCGTCCACGCCGACGCGATCAACAGTTGCCCACCGCCGGCTGCCCGGCGGGCGGGGTTACGCGGACAGCGGTCAGGGCGTCGTAGGAGGCTCAGGAGAGTCGTTCGTGCGGTGGACGCCCGACATGGCGCCGCGCGCGAAGGGAGGAGGAGCTCATGGAGCGGTCCGGGGTTCACCACGCGGCAAGGCCGCCGATGGTCGGCCGGCACGCGGAGCGTGCGGCGATCGGAAGGCTGCTGGAATCGGTCCGCGACGGCTTCAGCGGAGCCCTGGTGCTCACCGGAGACGCGGGAGTGGGCAAATCCCGGCTGTTGGAGTACGCCGCGGAGTCCGCCCAGGACCTGACGGTCGTCAGGCTGGTCGGTGTGGAGGCCGAGACACGACTGGGCTACGGAGCCCTGTACCGGCTCCTGCGGCCCTACCTCGGCCGGTTGCCGGCTCTGCCTCAGCGTCAGCGTGACGCCCTGAACGCCGTGTTCGGGCTGACCGAGGCTGTGCCGTCCGACCGCCATCTGGTCGGGCTGGCCACATTGACGCTGCTGTCGGACGCGGCCCTGGTGTCGCCGATGCTGTGCCTGCTCGACGACGTGCAGTGGCTGGACCGCGAGTCGGCGGAGACCCTGGCGTTCGTCGGCCGGCGCCTGCACGCGGACTGCCTCGGGCTGTTGTTCGCCGGGCGCGACGGTACCGCCGGCCACGACGTCTTCGGCGCACTGCCGGTGCTGCGGCTGGAGGGGCTCTCGGACGCGGAGGCCATGGCCCTGCTGACCGCCGGCGTGAGCGGACACCTGGACCGGTCGGTCGCCGATCAACTCGTCGACGGCACCGGAGGCAACCCGCTCGCGCTCCTGGAACTGGCGGTGACCCTGGGCTCGGAACAGCTGGCCGGGGTCACTCCACTGCCCGAGCCGCTGCCGGTGAACCAGCAGCTGGAGGACCACTTCCGGCGGGCGGCCGCGCTGCTGCCCGCCGACACCCGGACCCTGCTGCTGCTCATGGCCACGACACCGACGGACGACCAGGCGACGCTGTGGCGCGCCGCCGGCACCCTGGGGCTGTCCGTCCGGTCCGCCACGCCCGCGGTCGACGCGGGGATACTGCACCGCGGGACCACCGTCGAATTCCGCCACCCGCTGATCCGGTCGGCCGTCCACTCGGCCGCGTCCGCCGAGGAGCGCCGCACCGTCCAGGTGGCGCTCGCGGCCACCAGCGCCCCCGAGCGCAGGGCCTGGCACCTGGCCGAGGCGACCGAGGGACCGGACGACCACGTGGCCGCGGAGCTCGAAGCCGCCGCCGAACTGGCCCGCACGCGTGGCGGATACTCCGAGCAGGCTCTGGTCCTGACCCGGGCGGCGGAGATGACCGTGCATCCCGGCAAGCGGGCCGAGCGGTTTCTCGCCGCGGCGGCGGCCCACCTCACCTCCGGCAATCTGCCGGCGGTCCAGCCGCTGCTCGAACTCGCCACCCCCGACCTGACCGGGCCGGTCGCCCGGGCCCGCGCGACACGGCTGCGAGCGTCGGCCGAGATGATCGGCTCCCGCCCCCGCGAGGTGCCCGCGATGCTCCTGGAAGCGGTGGCCGACCTGGGCGCCGACGATCCCGGGACGAGCTGGGACCTGCTGAGTGAGGCCACGTACGCCGCGCTCGTCGGCGGCCGGCTGATCACGGGCACGACCCCTCAGGAGGTCGCCAGGGCTGCCGCGGACGCCTGGCACGAAAGGGAGTTGCCGGCCTGGAGCCCCGACCCGCTGATGGCGGCGCTGGCGCGTTCGGTCGCCCATGGCTACGCCGCCGGAGCCCCGGCCCTGGCCGCGGCCCTGGCGCGGCTGCGCACCGCGGACGAGTTCCAGGAGCAGAATCCGCTCAGCGTCATGATCAGCGCCGCGGGCGACGAGTTGTGGGACATCGAAGCCAAGCGGGAGATCCTCGGGAAACTGGTGACGGTGGACCGCCGTCGCGGAGCGCTCCACGGGCTCATCATGGCGTTGCTCGCCCTGTCCACCGTGGAGATCTGGGACGGCCGCTTCGCCGCCGCCGAGAGCTGTTACGACGAGGCGTACGGCTACATGGCCGCGACCGGATACAGCGAGTCGGGAGACTTCCACAAGGCACTGCTGTACGCCTGGACCGGGCAGGAAGCGGAGTTGCGGGCCGCGGTCGCCACGATGCGCGCCTACTCCGAGCACTTGGGGATCGGAATGACGTTCCGGTGGATCGGCCAGGCCCTGAGCATCTTCGAGATCGGCCGTGGGCGGTACCGGGAGGCGCTGGACGCCCTGCTCGCGGTGTTCACCGACCACCCGTTGATCCTGGGCGACATCAATCTCGCCGGAATGGTCGAGGCCGGGCTGCGGGCCGGCGACCGAGAGGCGGCCGCCATGGCCATGGAGCGCATGGAGGAGCGCGCTCCGCTGGCCGGAACCCCGTGGGCGTTGGGCCTGCTCGCGCGCTGCCGGGCCCTGATGACCGACGACGACGGAGCCGAGCAGCTGTACGAGGAATCGATCGCGCAGCTCGGCAAGGTCCCGGTGGCCGTGGAGTTGGCATGGTCGCGCCTGCTGTTCGGCGAGTGGCTGCGCCGCCGCAGGCGTCGTGCCGACGCGAGGGTCCAACTGCGGGCCGCGTACGAGTCCTTCGAGTCCTGGGGAGCCGCGCCTTTCGCCGAGCGGGCGAGGGTGGAGCTGCTGGCCACGGGGGAGAGGGCACGCAAACGAACGGTCGACACCCAGTTCGACCTCACCCCGCAGGAACGTCACGTGGCGACACTCGCGGCGTCCGGGTTGACCAACCCGGAGATCGCCACCCAGTTGTTCGTCACCACGTCCACCATCGAATTCCACTTGAGCAGGGTGTTCCGCAAACTCGGGATCACGTCGCGCAGGCAGATCGGGCGCAGGCTGGGGGAGACGGATTCCGGCGATTGACACGATCGCCGCCGGGGGGGTGCTTCTATCTGTTCGGTCAAGGTCTTTGGGCTTGGTCAGGCTGTTTGTTCGTGCCCGGGTTGGTAGAGGGTGCGGTGTTTGAGCATGGCGTGCAGGACGTCGACGCGGCGTCGTGTGAGGCAGATGAGGGCTGCGTTGTGGCGCTTCTTCTCGGCGCGCTTCCTGTCGTAGTAGGCCCGCGATTCGGGGCTGCTCAGCGAGGCGAACGAGGCCAGGAACAGGGCCCGTTTGAGCATCCTGTTGCCGCCGCGGGGCGGTCCTTCGCCCCGGATGGAGGTTCCCGAACGACGGGTTGTGGGGGTCAGTCCCGCGTAGGAGGCCAGGTGGGCGGCGGTAGGGAATGCGCTGGCGTCGCCGACCTCGGCCAGGATGCGGGCACCGGTCCTGACCGCGACCCCGGGCATGGAGGTCAGGACCTTCGCGAGAGGGTGCGCCTCCAACAGGGCTGCGACGCGGGTCTCCAGGACTTCGCGGCGCTTGAGGAGGACCGCGAGGGCCTCGGCCAGGCCGGAGACGATCTCTCCCGCCGAGGCGGTGCCGGGAACCGTGACGGTCTGCTCGGCCAGGGCGGCGGTGATCTGTCCGGCCAGGGTGTGGGCACTGCGCATCCGCGGAGCCGCCTGGAGCATGACCTGTGCGATCTGTTCGGTGCCGGCCTGGGCCAGCTGGTCCGGGGAGCCGAAGGTCTGCAGCAGGGCCAGGACGGCCGGGTGGCGCAGTCGGGGCCCCAGGACGCCTTCGAGGGCGGGGTGGATGGAGGTGAGCAGTCCGCGCAGCCGGTTGGAGGTGCGGGTGGCGTCCTGGGCGAGGTCGTCGTCGTATCCCAGGACCATGGTCAGTTCGGCTCGCACGCCTTCGGCCGGGTCGATGGGGTGCAGCAGGTGGGGCATGGTGCGGGCGGCATCGGCGATGACATAGGCGTCGCGGGCGTCGGTCTTGCCGGTGCCGGGGTGCAGGTCGGCGAGCCGGCGCATCGACAGGCCCGGGAGATAGGCGACCTGGCATCCACAGGCGCGGGCGACGGTCACCGCCAGGGTGCCGATGGAGGCCGGCTGGTCGACCACGACCAGGACTTTCCCCTTGCGCTCCAGGCGGGCGAACAGCGCCCGCAGCTGGGGCTCGCCGTTGGGCAGCGGCTTGTCGAAAGTGATGCGGCCGTCGGCCAGCAGGGCCGTGCCGTGATGGGTGGACTTGCCCACGTCCAGGGCGCAGAACACGTCGATCGAGGTGAAGTCGTTTCTAATCACCGGGCTTTCCCTCCCCGGAGTCACAACCGGTGGCCAACCCGGGCACCGGAGATCGGCAGCCACATTACGCAGCCCTGCCCGAAGGCGGACACGCTTCCATCAGCGACTATCCGGTGCTGCCAGGACCGGCGACAGCACCCCCCGGATCATCAAGGACAGGGGCAGCGAGTCATACCGGGCCTGGAGGCCACGAGCCCGAACCAGGCTCTACAAGGAAGGTAATGGGCGGGGCGTCGGTGGCGGGGCGGGTCCGGCGTGACCCGCCACGCCGTGCGGGGCAGGGGGGTATTGCCCCGCGCATGGGGCGCCGGCTAACCGGCGATCTTCTGCTTGAGCTGTGCGATCCCGCCCTTGACCTTCTGCTCGGCCTCGCTGCGCTTGAGGTTGCGAGCCTCCTTCGCCTCCGCCTTCCGGATGCGGTCGGCGGCCTCCTCCATGGCCTTGAGCTCGGTGCGTACCGAGTCGGACGGGCGGCGTTCGAGGACGGCGTCGTAGTTCATGGCCAGTACGTCCAGGGCCTGGGGGTCGGATTCCCGGACCTCGGCGAGGATCGCGGTGCCGCCGGGCGGCATGTGCTGCGTGAAGAGGGTGACGGTGCCCGTTGCCTCCTCGGCCCGCTTGTAGTCGTAGCCGCTGCCGATCACCGCTCCGATGCCCTACCTCGTCACGGACACCGGCGTCCGCGACACCGAGGACCTGCGCGCCCCTGGGATTCCCCGTCTTCTCCCGCAGTGTCTGCATCAAGGGCACGGCTAAGGAGACGGTCGGACCGATGTGCGAACCGGTCACCGTCGGCGGTGTCCTCATCCGCCCCGGTGACGTGGTGCGCGCCGACGCCGACGGGGTGGTCGTCGTCCGCCGAGAGGACGCCGCGGAGGTCGCCACCGCGTCGAAGGAGCGGGTCGAGGCAGAGGCTGACCACATCGCCGCGTACCGGGCCGGCAGGACCGTCGCCGACACCTGCGGTCTCGCTCTGCGGCTCGCGGCGAAGGGGCTGGTGATCGAGGACTGCGGCGCGCCGCCGGCCCAGGCTGCCGGAGCACCGACGGCCGGGGCTGAGGTGCCGTGCGTTCGGACGGCTCGGTAGCGTGAACCGCGTGCCGAGTGAGGAAGTGATGCAGGACAGTGCCCATCGTCGGGTGGTGCGGGTCGGTGACACTGTTCGCAGACCCGTCCAGCCGTGGACGCCCACCATCCACGCGCTGCTGCGGCACCTGAGGGAAGTTGGCTTCGACTACGCGCCGCGGCCGCTGGGAATCGACGACGAGGGCCGCGAGGTCCTCACCTACATCGAGGGGGAATGCGGCCCGTCGAACTGGGCCAAGGTGGTGGACGACCAAGGTCTGAGGAACTTCGCCCGGCTGCTGCGCGACCACCACGCCGCCTGCAGCAGTTTTTCAGCTCCGCCGGACGCGACCTGGTCCACGGGCGCGGGCAGCCCAGGCGACGACGACGTCATCTGCCATGGGGACTTCGGCCCCTGGAACGTCGTCTGGCAGGGGAGCCGGCCGGTGGGCATCATCGACTGGGATTTCGCCCGCCCGGCACCACGCTTGCACGACGTGGCCTACGCCCTGGAGTACGTCGCTCCGTTCCGCGACGACGCCGAGTGCCTGCGCTGGCTTCACTACCCGGCGCCACCTGACCGCCGTTCGCGACTCAGGGACTTCTGCGACGCGTACGGCCTCGACTCCCCGGTGGGGATCGTCGACGCCGTCATCGCCAGACAGCAGGACAACGCCGCCCTGGTGCGCCGGTTGGCGGAGCAGGGACACGAGCCGCAGGCCACGTGGGCCGCCGATGGCTTCTTGACCGAACTCGACAACAGGATCGACTGGAGCAGGGCGCACCGGCATCTGTTCGACCAGCCGACCGCCGTCGCCCGTGCCTCTGGCTGTCGGTGTCAGTTCCAAGGCTCCCGGTAGGGGTTTTCGCCCAGCAACTTCGCTGCGGCCATGCAGAGATCTTCGCCGAAGATCTGGTTGCTGCCCCATGCGGAGCCCCACAGGTCGGTCGCGGCCTGGGCCACAGCGCGCCAGGAGTAGTCCTCCTCGCATCGCCACGTGCGGATCTGAGTAGCCATCTCCCGTGTGATCGTCGCCGTATCAACAGTGCTGTGCGTCATGCCGACGACCCTAGAGACGCTTCGGAGAAGGGGGCCACCGCATTACGCCTTCGCCCACCTCGACAACTCGCGCCCACGGACGGTCCGCCGTGACCTCGCCTTCCGCGACGCCGCCCTGGTCGCCAGCCCAGATCACCCGCCGATCGCCTTGAGGGCCTCAAGCAGCCGAGGGCTTGCGGGCGAGCCCTCGTCGGGTGGGCCCGGGGTGCGGTGGAGTTCGCCGTCGATGATCTCGTAGTGGCCGATGGCCTGCAGGGGCGGCGAGTAGACGTGGATGGTTATGGCACCCGCGTCGTGGTCCATCCGGTGGACGCCCGAGCCGGGGAAGGAGAACGACTCGCCTGGGCCGTACCGGCGGGCGCGGCGCGGGCCGCCCACCGGCAGCCCCTCCTGCCAGGCGGTGCCCTCGATCACGTGCACGCCGACACAGGAGCCCTGGTGGTCGTGGTAGCCGGTGTCGCGCGATTCCCACCAGGTGTTCAGCCACGCCTCGGAGTGCTCGTTGCGCCACAGCAGGACGTACGAGCCGGGGCCGGTGCGGTCGAGCGCGGCCGTGTCGACGAAGGCCGCCGCGCGGCGGGCCCGGTCCGCAGCTTCCTCGGGCCGGAACGGCCGCTCGGACGCACCGAGTTCGGCGAGGGCGGGGATGTCGATCGCGGTCGTGTCCATGTCGTCCTTCTGTGAGGCCTGCTAGGGGAGATCGTCGCCGGCGAGCCAGTCCTCGAGCGCGTCGAGATCGCCGTCCGGCGCCTCGCCCGCACCGACGAAAGGGACCGAACGCCGAGTCGCCGTATACGCACGGCGGGTCCCGTCGCCCAGGTCGCCGGCGTGCCCGCGGAGATCGACCGCCTGGGCGGCGCACATGAGCTCGACGGCGGCCAACCGCAAGGCCAGGCCGGCCATGTCGTGCAGGCGGCGGGCCGCGGTGGGGGCCATGGTGATCCGGTCCTCGATGCCGGCCGCGATGGCGCTGGTGGGCTGCTCCAGAGTGACGGGCTGTGCGAGCAGGCGCGCTTCGCCGGCCAGGCTCGCCGCGCCGTTGGCGACGATCGCCAGGCCGTCGTCGGGCGCGGTGGGGTCGGCGCGTAGCCCGGTCGGCAGGCCGGTGAAGGCCGAGTCGAGCAGCTTCTGCACCCGCTCGCCCGCGATGGTGACCGCCTGCGCGAGCCCGAGCCGCGCGTAGTCCAGCGCGATGGCGACCGGAGCGATGTCGTGGTTGCCGGTCGAGATGGCGCGGTCCTCGTCGACGAGCATGATCGGGCTGTCGCCGGAGGAGGCGAGTTCGGTCTCGATGACGCCGCCGCAGTGTGTGAGCGCCTGGCGGGCCGCACCGTGTGTCTGCGGCACCACCTTGAAGGCGAGGGGGTCCTGAATGGCGCGCGGCGGTGTCGTGCCGGTCAGCAGGGCGCCGCCCGACAGCAGTGCGCGCAGGCGGCCGATCGTCTCGTGGGCGCCGGTGTACGGGCGTACCCCCGCGACGGCCGGGTGGACGGCGTCGACGTTCCCGGTGAGGCCCTCCAGTGAGAGCGCCGCCGACACGTCCAGGGCCCGCACCGCCCGGGTCGCCCGTTCCATGGCCAGGCAGGCGATTCCGACCGAGAACGCGTTGCTGTTGACGATGGCGTGCGCTTCCCGTGGGCCGAGTTCTATCGGCTGGTAGCCCCCGGCGACCAGCGCCGCTCCGTCGTCGCCGTGGCCGATGAGCGCCAGGCCGATCTCGGCCATCTGGCTCAGGTCTGCCTGTCCGATCGAGCCGAGCAGGTGGACCCGGGGCGTCACGCCGGTGTCGAGGGCCTGGCAGAACGCGTCGGCGACCTCGGCCCGTACGCCCCCGACGCCGACCGCGAGCCCGGCGGCCCGTACGGCCATGGCGGCCCGCACGAACTCCCCGGGCGCGAGCTGCCCGTGACCCACTCGGTGCGCGCGCAGCAGCAGGCGCTGGAAGGCAGTCTGCCGGTCGGCCGGGATCGCCTCGGTCTTGATCGCGCCGACGCCGGTGGTGAGTCCGTAGACGGTGTCACCGCGGGCCAGTACCGCCTCAAGTGCGGTGCGGGAGACGCCCATTCGTTCGCGGGCGGCACGGCCGAGAACCACGCGGCGGCCGCGGGCCACCGCCACGACGTCGGCCGGAAGAAGCGGGCGGTCGCCCAACACGAGCGCGTCCTCGTCCGGTTCGGCAACGGCTTCCATCGGTTCGGCCACAGAGGTCATGCCCGCGCCTCCGCCAGCAGGGCGAGCATCGCGTCCCGCCGCGCCGCGATCTGCCGTACGGCGTCGGCCGGGTAGTCACCGAGCAGCCCCCGGCCGCCCTTCATACCGGTCGCACCAGCGCGCCGTGCCTCCCGCAGCAGTGCCGGCACCTCGGTCACGCGCGAAAGCTGCGGGAACAACTGCTCGGCCACTGCTTCGTGTACGTCCAGTCCCGCGGCGTCCATCGAGGCGAACGGGCCGATCGCCGCCCAGCGTGCGCCGAGCCCGGCCACGACGGCCCGGTCGACGTCCTCGGCCTCGCAGACGCCCTCCTCGACCAAGGCGTACGCCTCGCGCAGCAGCGCGTACTGCAACCGGTTGGCCACGAAACCCGGGTGGTCGCGGCGGAGCGTGATCGGCTCCTTGCCGATCGCCCGGGAAAGGGAGGCGAGCCGCGCCAAGGTGTCCGGAGCCGTCAGCGGTCCGCCCGTCACCTCGACGAGCGGCACGAGTTCGGCGGGGTTGAACCAGTGCCAGCTGGCGAAGAGTTCGGGGCGCTTGAGGCCTTCGGCGAGATCCGCCAGACGCAGCGAGGAGGTGTTGGTCGCCACGATTCCGTCGTCGGCGACGAGCGCTTCGGCACGGGCCAGCACGGCGCGCTTCGCCACCAGGTCCTCGGCGACCGACTCCACCGCCAGTGCGAACGGCCCGGGTGCGTCGCCGACGAGGACGGTCACCGGCCGTACGGATCCGCCGAGTTGACCTACCCGACGGCCGATCTCGTCCCGGGTCGGCGCGACCGCTTCCCGCCGCCGGACGAGGACGACCGTCTCGATGTCCGCGGCGGCGAGGCGGGCGGCGATGCCGGTGGCCATGGCGCCACCGCCGATGACCAGCACACGACCGAAGGACGAGCTCAACGGGCTCATCGCACTCAACGGGCTCATCGCACTCATCGGGCTCATCCCCAGAATCTCTGCTCGTCGAGATGGGCGAGCAGAATCTCCCCGGCGCCGCGGACGTGGTCGCGCATCACCCTGCGGGCGGCGTCCGGTGTGCGGGCGCGCAGGGCGGCGGCGATGGCCTGGTGCTCGTGGACGTTCATGGTCGTCAGAGCCGTCTCGTCATGGGCGATGACGCGCCAGACCAGGTCGCGGGGGAAGACCTGGGTGAGCCCTGCGATGGACTCGGTCAGGCGGCCGTTGCCGGCGGATCGGTGGATCAGGTCGTGGAAGGCGGTGTTCGCGCCCGTCACGGCCGCGTCCAGTTCCGCGTCGTCGATGCGACCCGCCGCGGCGACGGCTTCGGTGAGCCGCTCCTGCGTCCGCTCCAGCTCGTCCAGTTCCTCGGCGGAGGCCCGCTCGCAGGCCAGTGCGCACGCGAACGCCTCCATCTCGGCGCGGAGTTCGTAGACCTCGACGAGTTCCGCCCGGGAGGGGGTGCGCACCGTCGCACCCCGGTTGGGTGCCAGCTCGACCAGGTTGAGGGCCTGGAGCTGACGCAGCGCCTCGCGGATGGGCATCCGGCTGACCCCGAACCGCGTGGCCAGTTCCTCGTGTTGGAGGCGGGTGCCGAACGGCAGCTTCCCGTCGAGGATGTCGGCGCGCAGCCGGTAGGCGATCTGGTCGGCGAGGCTCGCGACGGCGAGCTGCTCACCCGGGGGCCGGGCGGACGACGGAGGCGGGCACATGCCCGGATACTAGATTGGATCCATGGATCCAATCAATGGTCACTTTGCCGGAAGGCGCGGCGTCCCGGCGCCCACCGGGGCCGAACTCCGGTGCCGTGGTTGGGAGCAGGAGGGCGTACTGCGCTGCTTCCTCAACACCCTCGACCCCGCCGTCGCCGAGGACTCCGCACGGCTCGTCGTCTACGGCGGCCGCGGCCGGGCCGCCCGCTCCTGGGAGGCGTACGACGCGATCGTCGCCGCCCTCGAACGCCTCGGCCCCGACGAGACGTTGATGGTGCAGTCGGGCAAGCCCGTGGCCGTGCTGCCGACCCACCCGGACGCGCCGCGCGTGCTGATCTCGACCGCCATGGTCGTGCCCGCCTGGTCGGACGAAGACGGCTTCCGGCGCCTGGAGGACGCCGGGCTCACCATGTACGGGCAGATGACCGCGGCCGCCTGGTTCTACATCGGCACCCAGGGCGTCCTCGGCTTCACCCACGAGACGTTCGCGGCCATCGCCCGCCGCCACTTCGGCGGCACCCTCGCAGGCCGCCGGGTGGTCACGGCCGGACTCGGCGGAATGGGCGGCGCGCAGGGTCTGGCCATCGCGAACCTGGGCGGCCGGGGTCTCATCGTCGAGGTCGACCCCGAGCGCGCGCGGCGCAGGCTCGACGCGGGCTGGGTCGACCGCATCGCCCCCGACTACGAGACCGCCGTCGCCGACCTCACCGGCTCGACCGACCCCGCCGCCATCGCGCTCGTCGGGAACATCGCCGAGATCCTGCCCCGGCTGGTGGCCGACCAGGTCGCCGTCGACATAGCGACCGACCAGACCGCCGCGCACGACCTCGACGCCGGCTATGTGCCCATCGGATACGGCCCGGACCCGGCACGCGTCCCCGATCTCGCCTACCGCGATGCCGTGGAGGCCTCGTTGCGCGCGCACGCGGACGCCCTGCTGGCGCTGCGCGATCGTGCGTCCGTCGTCTTCGAGTACGGCAACAACCTGCGCGCCCAGGCGGTGACGGCCGGAGCATCCCGGGCCGCCGAACTCCCCGGATTCGTCGCCGAGTACGTACGTCCGATCTTCGCGCGCGGCGTGGGGCCGTACCGCTGGGTCTGCCTCAGTGGCGACCCCGAGGACCTGCGCCGCAGCGAGGACGCCGTACTCGAAGTGGTGCAGTCGCCGTCCCTGGAACGGTGGTTCACGCTGGCCCGTGCCCGGGTCGCGCCGCAGGGGCTGCCCGCCCGGATCTGCTGGCTCGGCCTGGGGGAGCGGCACGAGGTCGGCCTGCGCCTCAACGACCTCGTGCGGCGCGGTGAGATCGGACCGCTGGCCCTGGGCCGGGACCACATGGACCCCGCCGCCGTCGCCTCGCCGTCCCGGGAGACCGAGGGCATGCTCGACGGCAGCGACGCGATCGCCGACTGGCCCGTCCTGGCCGCGCTGCTCAACGCCGCCCAAGGCGCGACCTGGGTGTCCGTCGGTAACGGCGGCGGTGTCGGGGTGGGCCGCAGCATCCACACCGGCCTCACCGTGGTCGCGGACGGCACCGAACTGGCGGAACGCAAGATCCGCCGGGTGTTCTGGACCGACCCCGCGCTGGGCGTGGCCCGTTACGCGGACGCCGGGTACGAGGAGGCCGCCCGCAGGGCTCGGGAGGCGGGACTCGATCTGGGCACGGTCAATCCTGCTGGGTGAGCAGCCGCCGCGGATCGGCGACCCGGAGGGCGTACGCCGCCCAGGCGGCGTGCACCTGGCTGCACGTCGAGATCGAGCAGAGGGGCGCAGGTGGGCGTCGAGCAGGGGCCCCTCGCCCGGGCCGGGGGCAGCCACTCCACGCCGTTCGCGGCGGACAGCGAGACAAGCGCCCGGCCCGGACGGTTGACGTACGTCGACGTCGGTCAGGACGCTCCTCCCACCAAGGCGCGCAGCGCGCTCCGCACATCGTCCGAAGCCAGGACGTCGCGGCTCACCGTCTCCACGTCCACCCCGTGCGGCCGGTCGTCGTCCAGAGGAGGCACGACCTTCCGGATCGCGCTGTGCAGGACCGCAGGCCCGCGTCCCAGGGCGGGCGGTGCCGCCAGATCCACCGCCTGCGTGGCGACCACGGCCTCCACGGCGAGCAGCTGACGCAGACGGGTGAGCATCGTGGTGAGTCGCCGTGCGCCGAGCGCGGCGTTGGTCGAGTCGTCCTCGACGGCGTCCGCGCCGTGCCGGGGGTCGGTGGACACGGGTGTGGACAGCATGCGGATCTCGGCGACGAGGGCCTGCGCCGTCTTGGTCAGCGGTGCGAAGCCGGAGCGCTCCGGGCCGTACGGGGAGAGGTTCGCGGGCAGTCCGCTGACGGCGGGGTCGAGCAGCCGCCGCATGCGCTCGGCGGAGATCGACGCGGTCTGGGTCAGGGCCAGGGCGAGGGTGTCGAAGGCGAGGGCCAGGGCCGGCGTGTGGAAGTTGCCGGACGAGAGGATCTCGCCGGAGTCCGCCAGCACCACCGGATTGTCTCCGCAGCCGTTCAGCTCGGGGTCCAGCGCGGCGTCGGCGAGATCCAGTGCCGTGTACGCGGAGCCGTGCACCTGCGCGGCGCAGCGCAGGCTCACGGGGTCCTGCACCCGCCGCGCCCGGCGGGGATCGCCCAGCTCACCGCCGTCCAGCAGAGCGAGCAGTTCGGCTGCCGCGCGGGACTGGCCGGGAGCGGGGCGCAGGCCCAGCACCCGGGCGTCGAGGGGGCTGGTGTTCGCCCGGAAGCCTTCGTAGGTCAGTGCCGTGACCGCCTGCGCCAGGGTGAGGACGGCGGCTGCCTCGTGCAGGGCGAGTGCTCCCTGCCCGGCGGCCAACGGGCTTGCGCTGCACAGCACATGGCCGTCCTTCGGGCCCAGTACGGCCGGGGTGAGACCGGCCCGGCGCAGTGCCGTGGCGCCGTCGAGCACCTCGCCGCCGAACTCCGCGCTGCCCTCGCCGATGACCACCAGACCGACATGGGCCATCTGGCACAGATCGGAGGCGCCGATCGAGCCGACCTCGGGGATCACCGGATGCACCCGTGCATTGAGCATGTCGACGAGCAGCCGCAAGATCTCCGGCCGCACTCCGCTGCCGCCGCCCGCGATGCCGTTGACGCGCGCGAGCACGGCGGCGCGTACGACGGGGGCGGGCAGCGGATCGCCGACCGCGTTGGCGCGCCCGCGCACCGTACGCACGCTGAACAGCTCCAGTTCGGCGCGCGGCAGTGCGTAGGACGAGCGGGTGCCCAGCCCTGTCGTCAGACCGTACGTCGGCACCTGGCGGTCGACCACGTCGTCCACGACGGCCCGTTCGCGCTCCAGCCGGGGCAACACCTCTCCCGTCAAGGCGACTTGGGCTCCGTGGCACGCGACGGCGACGACATCGTCGTAGGACAACGTTTTCCCGTCGACCGTGATCCCCGTCACGAGAACCGCAGCTTCTGGCCGAGACCGCGCTCCTCGGCCTTCCTCAGCATGGCCGCGCCCAGCGCGATGTCGGACAGGGAGAGGCCGCGGTGCCAGAACAGGTTGGTCTCCTCCGGGCTCTCGCGGCCGGGCTTCTTGCCGACGACGATCTCGCCCAACTCCCCGTGCAGGGTGTCCTTGTTGAGCTTGCCGGAGTCCACGTGCCGGCGCAGTGCGCCGAAGGGGCCGGCGTGTGCCTGGCCCCAGTCGTCCATCACGATCTTGTCCATGATGTCCGTGAGGTCGAACTCGACGGCGCTGTGCACGCCGTAGGGCACGACCAGTGAGCCGGGGGCGATCCATTCGGTCTTCAGCAGTGGCTCCGGGCGTTCCAGGCGGGACGCCTCCACCACGATGTCGGCGCCCTCCACGCAGCTCTTCCAGTCCTCGGTGACGGTCACGGGCCTGCCGAGTTCTCGTTGGAGGCGCTCGGCGAAGGCCTCGCGGCTCTCGGGGCGGCGCGAGTGGACGCGTATCTCGTCGAGGTCGAAGATCCGGTCGAGCAGCCGGACGTTCCAGTACGAGGTGGCGCGGGCGCCGATGTGCCCGAGCACCTTGGCGTCGGGGCGGGCCAGATGACGTGCCCCGAGCGCGGTGAGGGCACCGGTACGCATCTCGGTGATCGCGGTGGCGTCGAGCACGGCCACGGGCATGCCGCTGCGGGGGTCGAAGAGGTTGAGCAGAGCCATCTCGGAGGGCAGGCCCTGCCGGTAGTTGTCGACGTAGTCGCCCACGATCTTGACCCCGGCCAGCGCGAGCGGCGCGATGTAGCCGCGCAGGACGTTGAAGTGGCCGTTGAAGGCGGGATCGGGCATGAGGTGGACGCGCGGTTCGATGACCGTCTCCCCGAGGCCCTGGGCGCGCAGCCCGTCCTCGACGGCGTCGAGGATCTCGAGGTCGGTCAGTTCGAGCTGGTCGATGTCGGAGCCGTTCAGGAAGGTGAACCAGACCGGTTTCAAGGTGTCTCCCTACGTCTGAGCTGGCACTTTGCACGTCATATCGTGCGTGGGACCTGATCGTTCCGAGCGTCCCGGGAGTGATTTCGCACGAACGTAACGCGCCGTTTACAGCTGGGCATTGACTCGCCATTCAGTCACCCATAACTCTGCATGACCATATGCAGTCGGGTAAGGGGCAGCCTTGATCAGATTCGACGCGGTGAGCAAAAACTATCCAAACGGAACCACAGCCGTGGACGATTTGTCCCTGGAGTTGGCCGAGGGCGGCATCACGGTCCTGGTCGGTCCCTCCGGCTGCGGCAAGACCACGACCCTGCGCATGATCAACCGCATGGTGGAGCCGACGGCGGGGACGGTGAGCCTGCGCGGTCAGGACATCCGGGAGGTCCACGCCCCCGAGCTGCGCCGCGGCATCGGATACGTGATCCAGCACGCGGGGCTGTTCCCGCACCGCACCATCCTCGACAACATAGCCACCGTTCCGCTGCTGCTCGGCTGGAGCAAGAAGAAGGCGCGGGCGCGCGCGGCGGAGCTGCTGGAACTGGTGGGGCTGCCGGCCGAGATGGCCAAGCGCTACCCCAACCAGCTCTCCGGCGGGCAGCAGCAACGCGTCGGAGTGGCCCGGGCGTTGGGCGCCGACCCGCCGGTGCTGCTGATGGACGAGCCCTTCAGCGCCGTGGACCCCATCGTGCGGGCCGAGTTGCAGGCGGAGTTCATCCGGCTGCAGAAGGAGCTGCACAAGACGATCGTGTTCGTCACCCACGACATCGACGAGGCGATCAAACTCGGCGACAACATCGCGGTGTTCCGAACCGGCGGCAAGCTGGCCCAGTTCGACACCCCCGAGCGGCTGCTCGCCCATCCCGCCGACGACTTCGTGGCCGGCTTCGTCGGGCAGGACCGGGGCATCCGCCGGCTGTCCTTCGTCAAGGCGGCCGAAGTGCCGCTGCGCGACGGGCCGGTGCTGCCGGCGACCACGCCCGTGGCGCAGGCCCGGGCGACGGACGAGCCGTGGATCCTCGTCGTCGACGACGCCCGGCGACCGCTCGGCTGGGTCGCTGCCGCCGAACTGCCCAACGGCGGCACGCTCGCGGACGCGACGCTGACGCCACTGGGCCACACCTTCAGCCTCGTCGGCGACTCGGCGCGGGCCGCCCTCGACTCGGCTCTTCTGTCGCCCTCCCGGCTCGCGGTGGGCGTGGACGTGGACGGCGCGGTCATCGGCGTCGCCGACGCGTACGAGCTGTCCGCCGTCATAGCCGCCGCCGAGGCCCAGGCCACCGGAGGCAGGACGGGCGGTGGTGAAGCATGAATGACGGTGAGCCGCTGGTCCGTTGGGACTGGATCGGCGACCATGCGGGCGAGCTGGCCGACTACACCGGTGTCCATCTCAGACTGGGCCTGCTTCCGGTGCTGTTCGGGCTGATCATCTCGATTCCCCTCGGCATCCTGTGCCACCGCTGGCGATGGCTGTACCCGCCGGTCCTGACCGTGAACAACATCCTGTACTCGATCCCGTCACTGGCCCTGTTCATGATCTTCGTGAAGTACACCGGGCTGACGGAACGCACCGTGATGATCCCGCTGACGCTCTACACACTGTCGGTCCTGGTGCCCAACGTCGTGGACGGGCTGGCCTCGGTCCCCGAACCGGTCCGGCAGGCGGCCACCGCGATGGGATTCGGTCCGGTACGCCGTGTCGTCCAGGTCGAACTGCCCATCGCCGTACCCGTCGTCATCGCCGGCGTGCGTGTCGCCGCCGTCTCGTCCATCAGTCTCGTCGCCGTGGGACAGCTGATCGGACAGGGCGGGCTCGGGTACTACATCACCCGCGGCCTCCAACTCGACTTCCCCACCCCGATCGTCACCGCGATCGCCCTGATCATGCTGCTCGCGCTCACCACCGACGCCCTGCTCGTCCTGGCGCAGCGGCTGCTCACCCCGTGGTCCCGGAGCAAGGTGACGGCGTCATGAACGATCTCCTGAACCAACTCCGGCTCGTGGGCGACTGGTTGACGTCCTCCAAGCAGTGGCACGGCGCAGAGGGCATCCCCCAGCGGCTGCTGGAACACCTCACCTACAGCGGCCTGTCCCTGCTGTTCGCCGCCCTGATCGGGCTGGCGTTCGGGCTGCTGGTCGGGCACACCGGCCGCGGGGCGTTCGTCGTGGCCAGCGTGGCCAACCTCGCGCGGGCGATCCCCACCTTCGGCCTGGTCGTTCTCGTCGTCACCCTCGCCGGGCTCAGCACGACACCCGTGCTGATCGCCCTGATCGCGCTCGCGGTCCCGCCGATCCTCATCAACACCTTCGAGGGAGTCCGGGGCGTGGACCCCGCCACCAGGGACGCGGCCCGCGGGGTCGGCATGACCGAGTGGGAGGTCCTGGTGAAGGTGGAGGTGCCGATGGCGCTGCCGCTGATCCTCCTCGGACTGCGGGTCGCCGCCATCCAGGTCGTGGCCACCGCGACCGTCGCGGCCTACCCGGGTCTCGGCGGCCTGGGCCGCTTCATCGTCGACGGACTCTCCCGCAACGACTACGAGCTCGTCATCGGCGGCTCCACCGTCGTCGTCGTACTGGCGCTCCTCGTCCAGATCGCCTTCACCGCGCTGCAACGCGCCATCGTCTCGCCGGGCCTGCGGGTCTCGGCGTCCAGATCCTGAGTTTTTTGGGCTTCAGGGCCACTGAGAAAGGAAACACCCATGAGAGGCATGTACCGCGGCGCCGCCTTCGGCCTGATCACCGCACTCTCGCTGACCGCCTGCGGCAGCAGCGACTCCAGCGACAGCAATCCGCTGACGGGCAGCAGCAAGGACAGCGGCGGCAAGTCCCTCGTCGTCGGCTCGGCGAACTTCCCCGAGAACCAACTCCTCGCGGAGATCTACGCCGAGGCCCTGGAGGCCAAGGGCCTGAAGGTGACCCGCAAGTTCGACATCGGAGCCCGTGAGGTCTACTACGACCAGATCGTCAAGGGCGGCATCCAGGTCTTCCCGGAGTACAACGGCGCCCTGCTGGCCGTGGCGGTCGACAAGAACAGCACGGCGACCAGTACCGAGGACATCAACGCCGAGCTGAAGCAGAAACTCCCGTCGTCGGTGGCGATCCTCGACTCCGCCGAGGCCCAGGACAAGGACTCGGTCACGGTCACCGCCGAGACCGCCAAGAAGTACAACCTCAAGACCCTCGCCGACCTCAAGCCGGTCGCGGGCAAGTGGACGATCGGGGCCGGCTCGGAGTTCAAGACCCGCACCCAGGGCTGGGTCGGTCTGAAGAAGATCTACGGCGTCGAGTTCGGGAAGTTCCAGCCGCTCGACGCGGGCGCGCAGAGCACCCTGCTGAAGCTGCTGGAGTCGGACAAGGTGCAGGCCGCCAACATCTACACCACGGACCCGGCCATCGTCGCGGACAAGCTGGTGGTCCTGGAGGACCCGAAGAACCTCTTCTCCTCGCAGAACGTCACGCCCTTGGTCTACAAGTCCGCGGTCAACGACACGGCCAAGGCGGCCCTCAACGCCGTCTCGGCCAAGCTCACCACCGCCGACCTCCAGGACATGATGAAGAAGCTCGTCAACGACAAGGAGGACGCCAGCACTGTCGCGAAGGAGTGGCTGACGAATGCCGGCCTGGTGAGCTGACCGGTTCGCCAACGCATTGGCCGGCAGAGCAGACGAGTGGAGCTGCCGGCACCGACACGCCTTCCGGTGCCGGCACGTCCGCACGACTGCACCGGCGCAGCGTCGCATTTCGTGCTGCACGGGCCCGCGTACCCGGGCGACAGCCCGACGCGGCACCACCCGGCCGCTGTCAGGCCTACTGGAGTGCAGGGGGTCGGACATCGGCCGGGTCCAAGGACAGCGCGGTGCCGACCTACCCGCACAAACGAACCGCACGAGACGGTCGAGCGCACGTGCCGCGGAGGGAATCCGGTCAGCGGACTTCCGTGAGCCTGCCGGTGGCCACGTCGAAGACGAAGCCGCGGACGCGGTCCTTGTGGACGACGAACGGGTCGGCCTTGATCCGGGCGACGGACTGCCGTACGTCCTCCTCCAGGTCGGGGAACGCCTCCGCCGCCCAGGGCGGACGGATCCCGGTGTCCTTCTGGACCGCGTCCTTGAACCCGTCGTCGGTGAAGGTCAACATGCCGCAGTCGGTGTGGTGGATGAGGATGATCTCCTCGGTGCCGAGCAGGCGCTGGCTGATGGCGAGCGAGCGGATCTCGTCCTGGGTGACCACCCCGCCGGCGTTGCGGATGACGTGGGCTTCGCCGTCGTTAAGGCCGAGGATCGCGTAGACGTTCAGCCGGGCGTCCATGCAGGCCACGACGGCGAGTTGGCGGGAGGGCGGCAGCGGGAGCGGGCCGGAGAAGGTCTCGGCGTAGCGGGCGTTGTTGGCGAGCAGCTCATCGGTGACGGACATGACGGACCTCGGTTCTCTCGTACGGTGAAGGGCACAGGCGGGGTGATGGCGCGATGCGGGATCACGAGGCCCGGCGACAGAACCCGTCGAAGAGATACACACGACGCGAGGGCCAGAAGCCCGTCAGCGTGGCGCCCAAGGTCGGCATCCCCCCAGTGAACCCCTCAACCCCAGGCCAGGCAAGGGAATGGATGTTCGGCACCGGGGCCGCGACGGCCGTCGGACCGTCGTAGGACCCGCCGGACTCACCCGCTCGCTCGTCTCGCGGCACCCTTCCGCACAGGGTGCCCCTCGCATCTTGCGGGAACATTGCCGCAGGTGAAGCGCAATGGACCCCCATTGACACCCTTTCCGGCGTGGTCCTAGCGTCCAACCATGAGCGAGCCGCTGACCACCCCCGGCGAAGGTTTCCACCCTCATCTCCACGACACCGCGAGCCACCCGGAAACGCCCCTGCGCGCCCGGCTGCACCACATCCGCGCCGACCAACTCGACGGCGACACCGCCCAGTCCGGAGGCATGCGCAGGTTCGCCGCCGTCAGCGGCAAGACTGTCGGCTCCGAAAGGCTCTGGATGGGGCAGACCCACGTGGCCCCCTCGACCTCGTCCTCCGACCACCACCACGGCGAGTCCGAGACCGCCATCCACGTGCTGAGCGGACACCCAGAGTTCGTCTTCCTCGACGACTCCGACGGAACCCCGCAGGAGATCCGCCTGCGGACCTCTCCCGGCGACTACATCTTCGTTCCCCCGTACGTGCCCCACCGTGAGGAGAACCCGGACCCGGCGGAGGAGGCCGTGGTGGTCATCGCCCGTAGCACGCAGGAGGCGATCGTGGTGAACCTCCCGCACCTGTACGCCCTGGGAGGCGAGGGGGACACCGGCGTCCGGGTGTGAGCCGAGCCCGAGCCTGAGCCCCGGTGCCGGCCGCCCGCGTCGCACGACTCGTCCTGCCCCCTCTCGCCGTGACCGGATCGGTCCGGTTCAGGACCTGATGAGGCCTGTCGTCACTCCGGCCGCACCGTTCAGGCTGGGTGACATGACCCGAGCACTGATCGTCATCGACGTCCAGGAATCCTTCCGCGCCCGCCCGCTGTGGGAGACCATCTCCGATCCGAAGATCGCCGACCAGGTGGACCGACTGGTCCAGCTCGCCCGCCGGGCCGGGGACCTCGTGGTGTGGGTCCTGCACTCGGAGCCCGGCAGCGGCGACGTCTTCGACCCCGCCCTCGGCCAGGTCCGGATCATGGAGGAGCTGGAGCGCCAGGACACGGAACCGCTGATCCACAAGACCTCGCACAACGCCTTCACCACCACCAACCTCCAGCAACTCCTCACCGAGCGCGGCATCCACGAACTCACCGTCTGCGGCATCCGCACCGAGCAGTGCGTGGAGACCACCACCCGGGTCGCGAGCGACCTCGGCTACCGGGTCACCTTCGTCACCGACGCCACCGCGACCAACCCGATCCCGCACCGCGACGCGCCCGCCGACCAGAGCACCGCCGAGCTGCTGGCGGACCCCCGCACCCTCAGCGCCGAGGAGATCATCACGCGTACCGAGTACGCGCTGGCCGGACGCTTCGCCACCATCGCCACGGTCGAGGAACTGGAAGCCGCGGCGGGTCAGCGGGCATGATGACCGGATCGTGAGCCACATCGCCTTCCTCCTGGTGCCGGGAGTCCACCTCCTGGACCTGGCCGGTCCCGCCCAGGTCTTCTCCACGGCTGCCGACTTCGGCCACCCCTACGCCCTCAGCTACCTCGCCGAGCAGCCCCAGGTCCCCACCGCCCAGGGGCTGCCCGTGGTGGCCCGGCTCGACTGGCCCCGGTTGGGCCCCGAGGACCTGATCGTGGTGCCCGGCTGGCGGGCGCCCACCCTGGCCGGCGCTCCCGCCCTCGGTGCTGCCGCCCTGGAGCGGCTCCGGGACCACCACGCCCGGGGCGGCACCGTCGCCAGCGTCTGCGCGGGAGCCGAAGCATTGGGCCGGGCCGGCCTGCTCGACGGCCGCCGCTGCACGACCCACCACGACCTTCAGGACGAACTCGCCCGCCGTTATCCCGCGGCCACCGTCGTCCGCGACGTCCTGTACACCGCCGACGACCGGGTGGTCACGTCGGCAGGCATCGCCAGCGGCATCGACCTGGCCCTCCACCTGATCGCCACCCGCCACGGCCCCGCCCTCGCCGCGCAAGTGGCCCGGGACATGGTGGTCTACGCCCGGCGCAACGGCCACGAGCCACAGGCCAGCGCCATGCTCCGCCACCGGTCCCACCTCGACGACACCGTGCACCGGGCCCAGGATCTCCTCGACGCCCGCTTCGACCAGCCCTTGCCGCTGCCCGACCTGGCCGCGGCCACCGGTGTCAGCGAACGCACCCTCACCCGCCTGTTCACCCGCGCCACCGGCGGCCTGACCCCGCTGCGCTACCAGCAGGCCCTGCGCCTCGAACGCGCCGAGCACCTCATCAGCCACGGCACCACCCTCGACGCCGCCGCCCGCGCCGTCGGCTTCGAGGACCCCCGCATGCTGCGCCGCCTACGAACGCGCAAGCCCTGACCACCGACCGCAGGCCAGCGCCGGGCAGGCCACCCATGAGGGTGAGCTCGATTCAGCTCTCCGCCAGTCGCCGCAGCAGACGCCTGCCGTCGGCCCCGGCGAACCACTCCGCGTGGCCGACGTAGTACTCGTAGGCCAGGCGGGCGTTGTGCGCCGAGCGTGTGATGCCGTGGAAATAGCCGAGTTCGGAGAGCGCGAACTCCGCGTGCACCAGGGGCAGTAGTGCGGGGAGCGCGGTGCTGAAGGGCAGCGCGGTCCAGGCAGCGGGATCCGTACGCGTGTCGACGCGGGGTACTTGGTCTGCGACGGTTCCATGGTGGCGCCGACCCATGAGCTACGGCGCAAGACTTCATGCGATTCGTCCCGCAACTCGTGTGCGCGGTCGACGACCTGTGGCCCTTGCCGCTGATCCGGCGTTCCTGGTTTCCCGGTCAAGCAGGCAGGACGAACGGGGGATGGGCGCCGTTGAGGAAGTAGTCTCCGACGTCGCGGAACTGATGGGCGACGGGCCGGTGCAGGGTGTGCGTGCGCGCGTTGCGCCAGAAGCGGTCGAGGCCCAGCCGGGCGGAGGCGGAGCGGGAGCCGACGACGTCGAGGGCACGGCTGGTGGACTCCTGCGCGGCCTTGGAGGCGGCGGCCTCGGCCATCGCCGCATGGACCGAGATGTCCGCGTACTCGTCGTAGCTGAGGTCCTCGCCGCGTGCCAGTCCGCCGTGGACGGCTGCCAGCGCCTGATCCGTGAGGGCGGCGGCGGAGCGGGTGAGGACCGTCAGTTCCCCATAGGTGGCCTGGACATGCGGGTCCTGGGGAGAGCCGTCCGGCCAGGACGGGCTCCACGAGGAAGGGGACGCATGGGCCGCCCTGCAGTATTCGCGTGCCTCGGCCAGTACACCTTCCGCGAGCCCGAGGAGGAGCTGGACGGAGAGGAGACGCCCGATCGGTGAGGCGAGAGCCGCCGACGGTGACAGCACGTCGTCGTCGGCGGTCAGGGAGCCGAGGACGTCCTGGGCGCTGATCGGCACGGCATTGAACTCCACGCCGCCTCCGGCCGCGAGCCGTTGGCCGAAGGTGTCCGCCTCGTCGATCCGCACCCCGCGATGGGTGGGATCGACGAGGACGGCGACCGGTTCGCCGCTGCCGGCCCGCTCGGCCCGCACCGCGAGGCGGTCGGCGACGAGGACTCGGGTGGCGTAGCTCTGCCGGCCCTCGAGGACGTAGCCCTTCCCTTTCCTGGCGAGGGTCGGCGGGAAGTCCTGAGGGGCGAAACCACCGCCCCAACACCACTGCTCCGCGGCGGATCGCTGTTCGATCCGAGCGGCGAGCTCAGGCTCGGTGAAGCACCGGGCACCCCAGGACAGGAAGTAGTGAGACGCCAGGAGTTGGGCGATCGCTGCGTCGGTGGCCGCGATCGCCCGGACGACCGCGAAGGCGGTGGGCCAGTCCGCGCCGCCTCCGCCGAGTTCGGCCGGTATGAGCAGCGTCAGCAAGCCGGATTCACGGAGTCTGGACACCTCGTCGAAGGTGAGCTTGCCCGCGTGCTCCCTGGCCGCCGCGTCCGTGGCCAGATCGTCCGCCGTCTCTTGGGCCACGCGCAACCAGTGAGCGCGGCCGGGCCCGAACGGGTCGGACGCCGAGGCGGGTGGGGACGGCATGGGGGCAAGGCCCATGGTGGTGGTCTCCTCAAGCGTCTTCGGGGTGATCCTTCTTTTCCTAGTAATCCGATAGGAATTATAGGGACAGCCACACGTCAGCGGGGTGTGGCTGTCCCAAAATCGACCCGGGCAAACCGGGGCAATAGCCTGCAAATTTCGCTGACGTCATATCGCTATGCGAGACAGCCGACGACTTGTGTTGCCTCCCTGAAGGTCGCTGCTGCCAGGACGCCTTCGTGCATCGGCCGTCAGGCCGGTGGCGAAGCGAATCTGGTGATGGCGGCGCAGCGCGTCGCAGACTCAGGTGGGGCAGTGCCGGACAGGGCAGTTCTTTGCCTGCGGCGCGGGGCGCAGGGAGGGTTCCTCCCGGCGGAGCCCGGGTGGTGCTCACACCGGCCGGTCCTGCTGTTCGATGTGCTGCCGGACCATGGAGAGCGTGGCCCCGCCGACGGTTCCGGCGAAGCAGGAACCGGACCAGAGTTTGTTGGCCCGCCAGTAGTGGCGTAGAAGGTCGGGGAACCCCTGACGGAAGGCGGCGGGAGAAGATCCCCCTTCCGCGATCAACATCAAAGCCGCCGCCGGACTGGCGGTGTCAGCCTGCGCAGCGCCGGTAAGACCAGGAGCAATCCCGGCACAGCGCGAAGAAACAGGAAGCCACGGATTCCCGACCCGAAACCCGCGTGGCGGCACAGCAAAGCGCCAGTCGTTGCCCCGGCGTCGCCGTGGTCTCCTGCTGAGTCGGACCGACATCCACGCGCGCCCTCACTCCTGCCGGCCGCGACCCCCACGTGCGCGGGCACGCCACGGCACTTCCCTCTCCTCCCGGACGCCCGGCCGACAACAACCGTGTCGCTTAAGGTCGTTCACCCCGAACGTGTCAGCGGGAGCCCGTTCCGTGGACGCCGTGCCGGTCGATCAGGCTGAGTTCCTCGTCCGTCAGGGGCGGGAACTCCAAGGCCTTGAGGTTGTGGTCCAGTTGCCACGTCGAGCTCGCGCCGATGAGTGCACTGGTCACCTGAGGCTGTCGCAGGGTCCACTGAAGCGCCAGCTGCGCCAGCGACTGGCCTCGCCGCCGGGCGATCTCGTTGAGTGCCGTGGCCCGCTCGCGGTAGGTGTCGTCGATGACGTCGGGCGACAGGAAGGCGCTGTCGCGGGCGCGGGCGCCCTCGGGGATCGTGCCGTCGAGATACTTGTCGGTGAGCAGTCCCTGGGCGAGGGGACTGTAGACCACGAGACCGAAGCCGTCCCGGGCGGCGAGATCGAACAGCCCGTTGAGCTCCGGGGTGCGGTCGAAGATCGAGTAACGCGGCTGGTGGACCAGCAGCGGGACCCCGGCCCGGCGAAGCAACTCCGCGGCCTCGTGCGCCCGTTCAGGGGTGTAGTTGGAGATGCCCGCGTAGAGCGCCTTCCCTGACCGGACCGCCGTCACCAGGGCTCCGACGGTCTCCTCCAACGGGGTGGAGAGGTCGGGGCTGTGGCTGTAGAAGATGTCGACGTAGTCGGTGCCGAGATCGCGCAGGCTGTGATCCAGCGATGCCAGCAGTGACTTGCGGGAACCGCCCTTCAGGTAGGGACTCGGGCCGAGCGGGTTGCCGGCCTTGGTCGACAGGACGAGCTCGTCCCGGTAGGGCATGAGATCCCTGCGCAGCACGGTGCCGAAGAACTTCTCGGCGGCGCGCGCGGGCGGACCGTAGCGGTTGGCGTTGTCGAAGTGGGTGATGCCGAGGTCGAACGCGTGCAGCACGATGTCGCGCTGGGTCGCGTAGGGACGGTCGGTGCCGAACTTCTGCCACAGGCCGAACGAGAAGGCGGGGAGGCGCAGGCCCGAGGCGCCGGCCCTGCGGTAGTCGCCGATCTTCTCGTAGCGGTCGTCGGCCGCTCGGTGGGTAGGAGCGCCGAATGTCATGCGCGGAGGGTCCGTTCAGGCGGGGACAGAAGGCAGGAGAAATACAACCAGGCCGGAAGCGGCAGCGGGCGGGCGGCTCCGCACCGGCGGTGCGGCGGCGGATGGGGCACGTTGACATTCCGATCGATCACTCGGAGACTCGATCACATGCCTGAGGTCCTGCTGCTCACCAGCGAGCGATGCGTCGACCTCGTACTCGTGTCCAGCGCCCAGTGTTGACCTCCCTGGTGCCTTTCGCCGTTCCACTGTCGCGTGCTGTCGCGTCCGCTTTGACCTGAGAGGACGTACGTCCGGCTGCCCCGGGCGTCCGACACCGATCCCCGCGCAGTGCCCCGAGGCGCCCTCCGACGGCCACCACCCCGCACAGCGATCGGAAGCCTGATGAGCTCGGAATTCCTCTGGTACATCCCCAACACCGTCGAGCCGGGGCACCGCGGTGACGACACGACGACCGGCTGGGGCTCCGTCGAGTACTCCACCGACCTCGCCCGCACGGCCGAGGAACACGGATGGGGCGGCGCACTCCTGGGAACCGGCTGGGGGCGCCCGGACACCTTCACCGTCGCCACCGCGCTGGCAGCCCGGACCACCACCTTCAAGCCCCTGATCGCGATCCGCCCCGGCTACTGGCAGCCCGCTCACTTCGCCAGCGCGGCGGCGACCCTCGACCAGCTCAGCCGCGGCCGGGTCCTGGTCAACATCGTCAGCGGACTGGACAACCTCGCTGCGTACGGGGACACCCGCAGCGATCCCGCGCAACGCTACGACCGTACAAGGGAGTTCCTCCATCTCGCACGACGACTGTGGACCGAGGAGGAGGTGACGTTCGACGGCGAGCACTTCCAGGTCGGCCGGTCCACGGTCGCCCCGCGCCCGTACGCGACCGGTACGAGGGCGCATCCCACGCTCTACTTCGGCGGTGCGTCCGAGGCCACCGAGCGGGTGTCGGCGGCGGAGGCGGACGTCCAGCTCTTCTGGGGTGAACCACTCGACGGACTCGCCGAACGGATCGACCGGCTAAAGGAGTTGAGCGAGCAGGTGGGCCGCAGGCACCGGCCGCTGGAGTTCGGGCTGCGGATCACCACGGTGGTGCGCGACACCACGGAGGAGGCGTGGCGTGCGGCCGAGGAGCGGGTCGCCAGGATGGCGGCGGAGGGCGGGAAGGAACTGACCTGGGCGGGGGACCGCAGGACCGCCGTCGGACAGCGACGGCTCTTCGACCTCGCCGCTCGGGGCGAGGTGCTCGACACTTGCCTCTACACCACGCCCGGGAAGTTCGGTGGCGGGGGAGCGGGGACCACCTGGCTGGTGGGCTCCGCCGCCGACGTCGCCACGGCGCTGGAGAACTATCGCAAGCTCGGCATCACCCACTTCGTCCTCTCCGACACCCCCTACAAGCAGGAGATCAGCCGTGTCGGAGACCAGTTGCTGCCCCTGCTGCGCTGAGCGTCACGCAACGGTCAGCTCCGGGTGATGCTTCCTCACCACGGCGGGGTGGGCGCGGACCCAGCCCTTGAGCTCGTTCCAGCCGAACTCCGCGAACAGCGGGTTGTCCGGGTCCTCCGTCACGCCCCGCGCATCCGCCGCGCCGGGGAAGGGGAGCGGGGCGATCCGGGCGTCGAGGCGGGGGTTGTAGAAGAACGGCGCGGAGAAGCGCTCACGTGATCCCGGAGGGGAGACCACCCGGTGGTTGGTCGCCTTCAGGTAGCCGTTGGTCGCGACCTCCAGCAGTTCGCCGAGGTTCACCACGAACGCTCCCGGCAGGTACGGGACGTCGATGAAGCCCTGCCCGTCCGGTGTCTCCACCTGGAGTCCGGGCACCTCGTCGGTCAGCAGCAGGGTCAGGAAGCCGTAGTCCTTGTGCACGCCGACGCCCTGGTCGTCCCCCTGAGGGGCCCGCCCCGGGTAGCGGACCAGTTTGAGGTGGTTGCGCGGGTGGCCGGAGAAAGCGTCGTCGTAGAAGTCCTCGGGGCCGCCGACGGCCGCGAGCAGCTCGTGCAGCAGCCGGTGGGCGACCGCGCTGAGCCGAGCCATCCACTCCAACGAGACCTCTCGCAGAGCGGGCAGGGCCGCGGGCCACTGGTTCGGTCCCTCCAGCCACCAGTACGGCGGCTCGCCCGGGACCGGTACGCGAGCGGGCAGCTCGTTGCTGATGTCGAGCTGGTCGCGCCAGTCCCGCCGGCCCTGGGTGTGCTCGTTGCCGATCCGCGTGTAGCCGCGGAAGTGGGGCGAGTTGAGGTTGTCGAGGGCGAGCCGGTCGGCTTCGGGCAGGGCGAAGAAGGCGCGGGCGGTGCTGAGCAGGCGGGCCTGTTCGGCGGTGGTGATGCTGTGGCCGACCAACTGGAAGAACCCGACGTCTCGGGCGGCCCGGTGGAGCGCGTCACGGTCGGGGGAGGAGAGGTCGATCACCGGGAGGGAGGAGGAGTGGGACATGGGTGGTGTTCCTTGCGGGCGGTGCGGGTTCGGAGGAGGGATGTTCGGGCGTGTGGGCGTGCGGTAGGCCTTGCGACGCCGCTCAGTGGCCTGCCGGCGCAGCCCCGACGCGGTCGGCCAGCTGCTTGATCTCCGCCGGCCCGACCCGGCAGCAGCCGCCCACGAGCGCCGCGCCGGCGCGGCGCCAGGACGGAGCGAGGTCCGCGATCTCGTCCTGGGCACCCAGCCAACTCCGGGACTCGGAGTCCCAGCTGCCGCCACCGTTCGGGTAGACGACGCCGGGCAGCCCGGAGACAAGGGCCAGTGCGGCGCTCGCGTCGGCGGCGGGGGCGCAGTTCACCCCCGTGGCGACGACGGCGTCGCTGCTGCGGGCCAGCGCGAAGGCCTCGGTGAGCGGCTGGCCCGCGCTGGTGGTCGTCCCGCGGATGCTGTACGAGAGCCAGGCCGGGATGCCCAGCCCGTCCAGGGCGATCAGCACCGCTTCGGCCTCCCGCAGGTCGGGAATGGTCTCGACGGCGAAGACGTCGGGGCCGGCCTCGGCCAGCGCCTCCAGCCGGGGACGGTGGAAACGGGTCAGCTCGGCCACGGTGAGGCCGTAGTCACCCCGGTATTCCGAGCCGTCGGCCAGCATCGCGCCGTACGGCCCTACGGATGCCGCGACCCAGCGCCGACCGGGGGAACCGGCCTGGGCGGCGTCGGCGGCCTCGCGGGCCAGCGACACGCTGCGTTGCAGCAGTGCCGTGGTCTCGGTGCGGGAGATGCCCAGGCGGGCGAAACCGTCGTAGGTGGCCTGGTATCCGGCCGTGATGGCGACCTGTGCGCCCGCCGCGTAGTAGGCGCGGTGGACGGCGGCGATCGCCTCGGGGTCGTCGCGGAGCAGGCGGGCGGACCAGAGGGCGCCGCTCAGGTCGTGGCCCTGGGCCTCCAGCTCGTTGGACATGCCGCCGTCCAGGACGAGGGGGCCGGTGGCCAGGGCGTCGCGGAAGGTCGTCGTCACAGCACTCTCGTCACGAAGTCACGGGTACGGGGGTGTTCGGGCGCCGTCAGGACGCGGGAGGGCGGTCCGGATTCCAGGATCTGTCCGTCGTCGAAGAAGACGATCTCGTCGGCGACCTCGCGGGCGAAGCCCAGCTCGTGGGTGACGACGAGCATCGTCATGCCGTCGGCGGCGAGGCCGCGCATGACGTCCAGCACTTCGCCGACCAGTTCCGGATCGAGTGCCGAGGTCGGCTCGTCGAACAGCATGAGCTTCGGCCGCATCGCCAACGCGCGGGCGATGGCGACCCGTTGCTGCTGGCCGCCGGAGAGCTGGGCGGGGTAGGCGTCGCGCCGGTCGGCCAGACCGACCCGGTCGAGAAGCGCCAGCGCCTCGCCGGTGACCTCGGCGCGGGGGCGGCCCGCGCCGACCGGTCCCTCGGCCACGTTGGCGAGTGCCGTCAGATGGGGGAAGAGGTGGAAGCGCTGGAAGACCATGCCGATGTCCCGACGCTGCCGGGCCAGGTCACGGCGGCGCAGCTCGCGCAGCCCGTCCCGGTACGGCTCGTAGCCGATCGGTTCGCCGTCGACCAGGATCCGGCCGCCGTCGGGCCGCTCCAGACGGTTCACGCACCGCAGGAAGGTGGACTTCCCCGACCCGGAGGGCCCGATCACACAGGTGACCGTCCCCCGGGGTACGGACAGGTCGATGCCGCGCAGCACTTCCCGCCCCGCGAAGGACTTCCGGACACCGGTGGCCTCGATCATCATCGGCTGCCGCCCTTCGCGAAGTGCCGTTCGAGGTAGTGCTGGCCGATGTTGAGCAGGGTCGTGACGGCCAGGTACCAGATGCTGGCGACGATCAGCAGCGGGATCGTCTGGTAGGTGCGGGCGTACACGATCTGCACGGAGTACAGCAGTTCCGCGTAGGCCAGCACGCTCACCAGGGAGGTCGTCTTGAGCATGGAGATGGTCTCGTTGCCGACCGGCGGGATGATCACCCGCATCGCCTGGGGCAGCACGATCCGGCGCAGCGTCCTGGCCCGGGGCAGGCCCAGCGCGTCCGCCGCCTCCAGCTGCCCGGGGTCGACCGAGACGATCCCGGCCCGGATGATCTCGGCGAGATAGGCGGCCTCGTTGAGGCCGAGACCCAGCAGGGCCGCGGCGAAGGTCGTGATGACGGAGTTCGCGGGGACGTCACCGATCGCCGGCAGGAGGGGCAGGTGCAGCGACAGCGTCGGGTACAGCGCGGAGATGAAGCCCCAGAACAGCAGCTGAACCAGGAGCGGGGTGCCCCGGAAGAGCCAGATGTACGCCCAACTGACGCTCCGGGCGACGGAGTTGTCCGACAGCCGCATCAGCGCCAGCGCGATGCCGAGCACGAGCCCGATCGCCATGGCGGCCGCGGTGAGCTCCAGGGTGGTCAGCAGCCCCGTCATCACCGTCCGGCTGAACAGCCAGGCGCCGACCGTGTCCCAGCCGAAGCGCTGGTTGGTGATCAGCGACTGGACCAGGCTCGCGGCCAGGAGCACGACGACGAGAGTCAGCACCCACTGGCCCGGCCTGCGACGGCGATAGACCGGCAACTCCTCGCTCATGAAGCCGCGTTGATCTCGAACGTGTCCAGGGCGCCGGACTGAAGGCCCCACTTGGCGAGGACCTGCTCGTAACCACCGCTCGCCTTGAGGTCCTCCAGCGCCGACTTGAGCAGCCCGGTCAGTTCACTGTTCTTCGGTACGGCGATGCCGAACGGCGCGTTGCCGTAGGAGTCCCCGGCGACCTCCAGCTTCCCGCCGGACTGCTTGGCGGCGTACGCGGCGACCGGGGAGTCGGCCAGGGCGGCGTCGGCGCGGCCACTGGTGACGGCGAGGTTCACACCCGTGCCGTCCGGGAAGGTGCTGGCCTTGATCGGCGTCTTGCAGGTCTTTGCGCGAGCCGGCAGGTCCACGAGGGCCTGCGTGGACCCCTTGGCCACGGCGACGGTTCGGCCGCACAGCGAATCGCCGCCGGGCTTCAGCGCCTTGGGATTGCCGGCCGGGACCAGCAGGGACGTGCCCGCGTCGAAGTAGGTGACGAAGTCGACGACCTTCTCCCGCTCGGCGGTGTCGGTGAAGGAGGAGACGCCGAGCTGGTACTTGCCGGACTGGAGGCCGGGCAGGATCGAGTCGAAGGGCACGTTGACGATGGTGACCTTGACGCCGAGGACCGTGCCGATGGCCTTGTCGAGGTCGGCCTCGGCGCCGACGACCGTCTTGTTGTCGGAGGCGAAGAAGTCCATCGGCGGGTAGCTGACATCGCTGGCGATCGTGATCCCGCTCGCCTTCAACGCGGCCGGGACCTTGGCGGCGAGCGCGGCGTTCTTCCTGATCGGGGAGGCGGCGGACGACGTACCGGACGACGAGCCGGAAGAGGCGTCGGCCGGCTGGGAGGGGTCGGCGCAGCCCGCCAGAAGCAGTGTCGCGGAACCGAGCAGTACTAGCGGGCGCAGAGCGGACAAGGCGAACTCCTGTTGAGCCTGAAGTGCGAGGGATGGCTGGAGACTATCCCTGGATGCGAAATAGACAAGTCCAGTTGCACATCATGCACGGACCTTGCAATGAACCTGCAATGTCCCCGCAACGAAGGCGCGAAGCGCCACCCCGGCCCGGCGCTATGCTCGGCCCGCGATGACCACCGACAGCAGCCTGAAACGCGGCCTGGCCGTACTACGACTCTTCGCCGAGCACCCGTCGCAGGACCCGCGCGGCCACACCGCCGCCGAGGTCGCCGCGCTGCTGGGCCGCGAACGGAGCCAGGTCTCCCGCATACTGCGGAGCCTCGAGACGGCCCGGTTCCTGCGCCGTGATCCCGCGTCGCTGCGCTACTCCGTCGCCTGGGAGCTGTACGCGCGGGCCCAGCAGATCACCGAGGCACGTCTGCGCCGGGACGGCCGCACCGCGTTGGAGGGCGTCGCCGCCGACACGGGGGAGTGCGCCTACCTGGGGGTCCTGCGCGGTGCCAGTTCGGTGACGATCCTCGAGTCGATGCCGCCGGAGCTGTCCTCGTTCGTGTCCTGGGTGGGCCGCGCCTATCCCGCCTATTGCAGTGACGCCGGACAGGCCCTGCTGTTCGACGCCGACGACTCCGAGGTCGCCGCCGTCCTCGCCCGCACCGCCTTCGTCCGGCACGGCCCCAACACCCCCGCGGACCTGGACGACTTCCTGACCCGCCTGCACGCGGCCCGAAAGCGGGGCTACTCGATCGTCGACCAGGAGGCCGAACCCGGTCTGTACTCGCTCGCGGCTCCGGTCAGGGACTTCCGCGGGGAGATCGTCGCCGCAGTGCAGGTCGTCGGCCCCCGCCGCCGTCTGGAGCCGGACACGGAGGCCTGTGCGGAGTCGGTGGTCCGCTGGAGCGACTGGCTGACCGCCGCACTGCGCTCGACGGACGAGTCGCCGGACCAGGACTGAGCAGCCGCGGTCCGGCTGGGGTTCAGGCGAGTTTCAGCCGAGGAGGGAGGCAAGCCGCCCCGCCGCGTCACCGATCGCGGTGACGATCTCTTCCCGGTCGTCCCTGGCCGCCGCGTGCGGTACGACCGCGCTGACCGCCGCCACGACGTCCCCGCGCGAGTCCCGTACCGGCGCGGCCACCTCCAGTACGTCCTCGTCGTACTCGCTCTCGCACACCGCGACCCCGCGCCCGGCGTCCGCGGCGACCCGCGCCAGCAGATCGTCCACGGTCCGCGGCGCGTAGGGGCCGCCCGCCCCGATGAAGTCCTCGCCGCCCAGGAGTTGTGCCACCTCCGCCCGCGAGTGGTCGAAGAGCAGCGCCCGTCCCGCCCCGGTGCACCAGACCGGCGTCAGCCGCCCCGCCCGCGCCCAGGCGAACTCGGCCCAGGCCGCCAGCTCGGCCCGCACCGAGAGCACCATCGCACCGCAGAGCACGTCCACGTACGCACACGCCCCGAACCGGACCACCAACTCCCGCAGCAGAGCCCGGCTCTCCACGCCCCACGGCCCGGCCTTTGCCGCGACGGCCAGCAGATCCGCCCCGGCTCGGAACTCGTTGGCGTCCCGTGCGAGGGTCCCGGTGCCGACCAGATCCCGCAGCAACCGCGACGCCTGCCCCTTGTCCAGCCCGCTCTCCTCCGCCAGCCGAACCACCCCGGGCCCCCCTCGACTGTCGAGCTCCCCCCGGACCACCCGCTCCACCAGCCCGAGCCCTCTGGCCAGTGCACCCGTCGCCACGTCCATGCGCCGGATGCTACAGATTCCGGCGTCGGCCGGGGGCACCAGGACTGAGACGGTCCCTGGAGACGGCTTCTGCAGCAGGCTTCAGCGTTATCCGTAGGCCACGATGGCGCGGCCGAGGTGCCGACGGCGGGACGACAGGCGGAACGGACGGTTCCCTTCGCCGTCCCGTGCATCGGGTGGAGGTCCGGGGGAACTCGGCGAGCCTGTTGAACGCCGATCGAAGGGGTGCCCGGACATGTCCAATCCACAGCAACCGGAGCAGCGCCGCAGCGACAAGGGGAGCGGGACCCCCCAGGACAGTGCGGAGCTGAAGGCGCGGGAGGGGCGCGCGCGGGGCGGCCACGCCCATGGGACCGACAAGGGAGACAAAGGCGGAGGCGAGGGCGGGGGTGTACCGCCCGAGCAGCAGCCCCACCATCCGTGACGGAGCGCGCGACACGGACAGCACTCCCGGCCTGCCGGCCGTACGAACCGGGGCGTACGGCCGCGTGAGGCGTCTGCCCGCCCCACGCGAAACCGCGGGGTCACACCGCGCCGTCCGGGTCGGCATCCAGGCGGCCCGTGATGTCACAAGCGGCGTATCAGCGCTCGCATGACTACGTGGCGGCCTCGCGGAGGCCGACTGCGTCATGCCGCCAGAACGGCTCGGCGTAGACCAGCGTCCCCGTCATCCATGGCTCATATTCCGGGAGCCTGATGGCCTGGAAGGCGCCGTCCGGGATACGCAGGGACGGCTTACGGAAGCCCAGGCCACCCCCGGGCGAGAAACCGAAGCGCGAGTAATAGCCCGGATCGCCTTCCACGAAGACGAGGGGAACAGTTCGCTCGGTGAGGATCCCCAGTCCGTGTCGCACCAGGGCCGAGCCGACACCCCGCTTGTGGAACTCAGGCAGCACGGCCAGCGGACTGAGGACTTGCACCTCGACCAGCTGCCGAGGGGCATCGAGCAGGCTGCGGGTGAACATCACATGGCCGACGACCTGCCCGTCGCGCTCGGCGACCAGTGAGAGACCGTTCTCAGGCGTGATGGTGTCCCGCAACGTATCGACCAGGTCGGCCACGACACGGCCATGGTCGCCGAACGCCTGCAGATGAACATCCCGTACGGCTTGCCGGTCGCTCGGAAGTTCTTCGCGAAGGTCCATGCCCGGAGGGTAGGGACCCCTCCGGGTGGCTCGCACACGGTTTTCGAGCCGGAAGGACACACGGCCGGAGTGGCGCGCTGGCTTTCGGGTGTGGGAGGGCGCGTAGGCGGCGCTGCTCGCGATCGCGGCGAGCGCGAGCGCCGACAGGACGATCCCCCGCCACCATCGGGCACGGTGCTCCTCCCGGTGGGGAATGACTCACAGCCCGGCACCTCCCGTCGTGTCGATGACCCGGCCGGTCACCCAGTGCGCGTCGTTGGACGCGAGGAACGCTGCGATGTCGGCCACGTCTTCCGGCTGACCCCCTCGGCCAAGGGCGGCCAGGGATGCCGTATGTGCCTCGGCCTGCGGATTGCCCCTGAGCCAGGCCGCGTTGACATCCGTGTCGACGATCCCGGGGGCTGTCGAGTTGGCCGTGATGCCCCGAGGGCCGACCCACAGCCCGTGGCGCGTTCCGCCGCATCCTTCGCGAGGCGGCGGGCGTCTACCCCGACCCCTCCCACCCGCCCGGCTGTCTGACCATCAGCGCCGCCACCAACGTCGCCGTCCAGGACGCCGAGGTCGCGGCATTCCTGCGCGACCTGCGCAACGCGAACCTGGCCGCCTTCGAAACACGCCTGAAGACCGCACAGCAGCAAGGCGAACTCTCTGCCGCAGCCAATCCAGGCGCTCTGGCCGCGTACTTCGCCGCGGTCATCCAGGGGATGTCACAACGCTCCCGCGACGGCGCAACAACCACAGAGCTCACGGAAACGGCAGAACTGGCACTGGCCGCGTGGCCCCAGCCGCAAGACTGAGCGCCTCGCCGTTGCTGCGAGTGACGGCGGAGGAGGCAAGTCCGCTCGACTGGTGCGTGAGTACGGCGAGGGGTGGACGCAGACCGCCCTCACCGTCCTGCATCAGGCCACGCCTGCGTCCGCGTCAGCCGGCTCGCAGTACATCGAGTGCCGTGAGTGCCACGTGAAGCTCGGTGCGCTGGTCACCTGATTCGAGGTCGCGGTCGAGGAGGCGCTCGATGGTGCGCAGGCGTTGGTACATGGTCTCGCGGGACAGGCCGCCCCGGCGGGCGGCGGTCGTCTTGTTGCCGGCCGCTTCGAGGTAGTGGCGCAGGGTGGTCAGCAAGTCGGTTCCGTGCTGAGCGTCATGGTCGATGAGGCGCCGCAGCTGCCGTTCGGTGTACTCCTGGACACGAGGGTCCTCGCGAAGGGCGTACAGCACCCGGCGGAGGCCGATGTCGGACAGCTCATGGAACGAGCGGTTCCGGGGGAGGGGCTGCCCTGGCGGCGTGGCCTCGGCGACGCGGGCCGCCTCGCGGAAGGACCGGGCGCTGTCGGTGAGGTCGGTGACCTCGCACCCCGCGCTCACGATCGCTTCCGGGGCCAGCCCCTGTACCGCTTCGGACAGGCGCTCCACGAAGGGACGCCAGGGCTGGCCGGTGCGCAGTGCCAGCAGGATGCCGAGGCGGCCGGGGGCCAGTTCGCCGACGAGGGCCGCCACCCCTGCCGTACTCAGCTCCTGCTCAAGACGTGACTCGGTCTCGACCGCCCCCTTCCCTGCCCGCAGGTCCACCAGGGCGGCGACGTAGCTGCCTCGATCCGTTGCCAGGCCCAGGGCAGCGCAACGGGCGTGCGCGTCCTCCGCGGAGCGATAGCGCTGTTCCACGAGGTCGAGGAGGGCGTTGCGGTGTGCGGTGCGTTCCCATGGCGTGGGGTGGATGAGTCGCGCGACGGTCAGTGCCATCGCGGTCCTCCCCAGCAGAGTGACGTCCTCCGGCCCGAACGCCGCTCCTGAGGTGCGCGCCGGAAGCATGACCACTCGCCCCCAGCGCTCGCCCTGGTACTCGACCGGGGCGGTGAGCCAGCCTTCCGGGCCGTGTCTGGTGATGGCGTCGCCGGGGCCGGTCGCCCTGGAGCGTTGTTCCCAGTCGGCGAGTGCCTCCTCCACGGTGAGCCCGGACGGTTCGCAGATCAGCGCCTGGTGCACCAGGTTCTCCAGCACCACCGTCCTTCCGCTCATGTCCGCAGCCGCACGCAAAACGTCCTCCGGACCGGCGCCGCGCAGGGTCAGGGCGGTGAACGCCTCGTGGATGCGTTGAGCGCGGCGCATCGCCTCCGTCTGGTTGCCCAGCAGAAGGGAGTGCACGACCTGCGTGACCTCCAGGAAGTTGACGTCCTTGGCCAGGGTGACCAGCGGGAGGCCGCGCCGCCGGCAGGCGTCGACGAGGGTGTCCGGCGGGCGGTGGTAGCGGCGTACGAGTTCGATGACCAGGGCCGCGGCCCCGACTTCGGCGAGTTCGTCGACGTACCGGCGTACGCCGGCCGCGTCCTGGGGCAGGGGCATCCCGGTGGTCAGGACGAGCTCGCCACCCTTGAGGAACGACGAGGGGTCGGTCAGCTCGGTGATGTGGACCCACCGGACCGGATGGTCCAGATGCGCCGCGCCGCTGACGACCGTCGGTTGTCCGGCAGCCAGCACAGGAAGGGCCAGGACATCGGCGACGGTGAGCGGACGGGTGGGCCCCTGGACGGCCGATGGGTTGTCGTTCACGGTCTCTCCAAGGGCTCCTGCACGGACGTGACCGGCTTTCGGGGAGTGTCCGGTCACTGTGACAAGCGTCCCTGACCTGCGCAAGAGCGGTCGGCGCGTGCTTGGTGTCCGGTGCGTCGTCGGTGAGCCTGACACAACGTCCGGATGCCGTGTGCCGACCGGACAGATCGGGTGTGGGCGCCGCCCTTGCCTGCGGAGATGCTCGGAAGACCTGAGCAGACCGAACACCGAGGCCGGGAGACGAACATGACCGCACTGTCGCCGCACCTTCGCCAGGCCACGCCCGTGGTGGCGGCCCGGGGCGAGGGCGTCCACCTCTTCGACCAGGACGGCCGCCGCTTCCTCGACTTCACCGCCGGCATCGGCGTCACCAGCACCGGTCACTGCCACCCCAAGGTCGTGGCGGCGGCGCAGGAGCAGGTGGGCTCACTGATCCACGGCCAGTACACGACCGTCATGCATGAGCCGCTGCGTCGCCTGGTCGAAAAGCTCGGCGAGGTGCTGCCGGCCGGCCTGGACAGCCTGTTCTTCACCAACTCCGGCAGCGAGGCCGTCGAGTCCGCTCTGCGACTTGCCCGTCAGGCCACAGGCCGCCCGAACGTGATCGTCTGTCACGGCGGCTTCCACGGCCGTACGGTCGCCGCCGCCTCCATGACGACGTCCGGTACTAGATTCCGCTCCGGCTTCTCCCCGCTGATGAGCGGCGTGGTCGTCACCCCCTTCCCGGCGGCCTTCCGCTACGGCTGGGACGAGGAGACCGCGACCCGGTTCGCACTCAAAGAGCTCGACTACACGCTTCAGACGATCTCCTCGCCGGCTGACACGGCCGCGATCATCGTCGAGCCGGTTCTCGGCGAGGGCGGATACGTGCCCGCCAACCGCACGTTCATGCAGGGGCTGCGGGAGCGTGCGGACCGGCACGGCTTCCTTCTGATCCTCGACGAGGTGCAGACCGGCGTCGGCCGCACCGGCCGCTTCTGGGGCCACGACCACTTCGGCGTCGCGCCCGACATCCTGGTCACCGCCAAGGGCCTGGCCAGCGGGTTCCCGCTGTCCGGCATCGCCGCCTCCGAGGAGCTGATGAGCAAGGCGTGGCCCGGCTCGCAGGGCGGTACGTACGGTGCCAACGCCGTCGCCTGCGCCGCGGCCTGCGCCACCCTGGACGTCGTACGCGACGAGAAACTCGTCGAGAACGCCGAGGCGATGGGCAAGCGGCTGCGCCAGGGCCTGGAAGCGGTGGCCGACCGGACGCCAGGTATCGGCGACGTGCGGGGCCTCGGGCTCATGCTGGCCACCGAGTTCGTCACCGAGGACGGCAGCCCCGACCCGGACACGGCCGCCCGCGTTCAGCGCGCCGCCGTCGACGAGGGCCTGCTCCTGCTGCTGTGCGGCGCCTGGAACCAGGTGGTGCGCATGATCCCGGCACTCGTCATCGACGAGACGGCAGTGGACGAGGGCCTCCGGGCATGGGCGAGCGCGGTCGAGGCCGGCACGTCGGGAGCGGCCGGGCGATGACGGGCGCCACCACGGCCGCACCCGGCATGCGGGTGGAGACCGCGTTCAACTCCACCGGTTTCTGAGCCTACGACTCCTCGTACCACTGGCTGTCCGGAGAGGGCGCAACGCGTGTGATGCGATGGCCGCATCAGGTGACGTGCGACAGGTCTTGATCGACCATGTGGCGACGGTGTCATGTTGCGTCATCGAACGGCGGTCACAGCCGACGGAGGCACTCGGTCGCTGTCGGCCGAGGCAGGACAGAAGGCGTGTATGGACGTTCGGCAGCTGGAGTACTTCCTGGCCATTGTCGACCGCGGTGGGTTCAACCGTGCCGCCTCGGCGCTGTACGTGTCGCAGCCGTCGCTGTCGCAGGCGGTGCGGGCACTGGAGCGTGACCTCGGTTCCGAACTCTTTCATCGGATCGGGCGCAGGGCGGTGCTGACGGAGGCCGGAAGGGCCCTGATCGAGCCTGCCCGGGAGGCCGTGCGGAGTCTGCAGACGGCGCGGGCGAGCGTCGCGGCGGTGCACGAGCTACGCGAGGGACGCCTGGACGTGGCATCCGTGCCCTCGCAGGCGGTGGAACCGCTGACGAGTCTGGTGAGTACCTTCAGCCACCGGTACCCCGGCGTCTCCGTCGCCGTCAAAGCGGCGTTCACCGCACGTGACGTCATCGACATGGTCCGCACGGGTGTCGTGGAACTGGGGCTCTTGGCGTCCACCGGGCCGTTCTCCGACAAGGAGGTCGTCTCCTACGCGCTGGAGCGGCAGCGCTTCGTGCTGATGGTGCCGGCCGACGGCCCGTTCGCCGGTCGGACGGCGGTGGACTGCCACGAGCTTGCCGGGCAGCGGCTGATCGTCGGGCAGCCGGGTACGGGGATGCGCGCCTACGTCGACGCGCTGCGGGAACAGGGCATCGAGTTCACCATCGCCGCCGAGACGGAGCACCGGGTGTCGCTCATGCCGCTGGTGCTGGCCGGGGTGGGGCTAGCGGTGATCATGGATTCCTGGCGGGACCTCGCCCGGCGGCTGGGCGCCCGCGTCCTGGACATCGAGCCGGAGACCAGCTTGGACATCGCTCTCGTCAGCCGGCGCGGCAGCCTGTCGCCGGCAGCCGCCGCGTTCGTCACGGCCGCCACCGGTAGAGGACAGGCACCACTGGGCTGATAAGCGCCGCCTATAAGGGATATCCGCTTTGCGTCTTGGACGCCCCACGCACCGCCTTGCTGCAATCGACGGCATGACGACAACCCACCGCATTGCCCTGATCCCCGGCGACGGCATAGGCGCCGAAGTACTGCCCCCAGCACAGCAGGTGCTCGACGTTCTCGGCCGCCGCCACGGCTTCAGCCTTTCCTACACGTCGTACGACTGGTCGTGCGAGCGGTACCTGCGGGAGGGCGCCATGATGCCCACCGACGGGCTCGACCAGCTGCGCGACAAGGACGCGATCCTGCTGGGCGCCGTGGGATACCCGGGAGTGCCCGACCACGTCTCGCTGTGGGGGCTGCTGATCCCGATTCGGCGCAGCTTCCGGCAGTACGTCAACCTCCGGCCCATCCGTGTCTTCGAAGGCGTCGACACTCCGGTGCGCGGCGCACGTGCGGGCGACGTCGACTTCGTCGTCGTCCGGGAGAACGCCGAGGGCGAGTACAGCGAGATCGGCGGACGGCTGAACCAGGGCACGTCCGAGGAGCTGGCCGTCCAGGAAGCGGTGTTCACCCGCGCCGGGGTCACCAGGATCGCCGACTACGCCTTCTCGCTCGCCGCCCGCCGCCGAGGACGGCTCACCTCCGCCACCAAGTCCAACGGCATCATCCACACCATGCCGTTCTGGGACGAGCTGATCGCCGAGCGGGCCGCCGGGCACCCCGGCGTCACCTGGGACCAGGAGCACATCGACGCGCTGGCGGCCAAGTTCGTCCTCGACCCAGCCCGCTTCGACGTCGTCGTCGCCTCCAACCTGTTCGGCGACATCCTGAGCGACCTCGCGGCCGCGGTCGCCGGATCCATCGGCATCGCCCCGTCGGCCAACCTCAACCCCGAGCGGGACTTTCCCTCGATGTTCGAGCCGGTGCACGGCTCCGCGCCCGACATCGCGGGACAGGGCATCGCCAACCCGCTGGGCGCGATCTGGTCCGCGGCCCTGATGCTCGAACATCTCGGCCACGCCGCCGCGGCCCAGGACATCACGGATGCGATCGCGTCGATTCTGGCCAAGAGGGACACCCGTACCCGCGACCTGGGCGGAACCGCGACCACCGCCGAGTTCACCGACAGGCTGATCGAGCTCCTCTGAGTAGTGTCCTGCCACGGTGCGCGGCGGGGACGACGCCACCCGCCGCTCGCCGGGCAGTCCCCGCCTGCTTCCAGGCGGGGTCGGGGGCCTGATCGTCGTCGACGCTCTTCAGAGCGACGCCGGGTGTGCGCGCCGATTCTCGCCGACGGCGTGAACCCATCGGTGGGGTCATGCGCCAGGAGCAGGCGCCTCACCCGCGTCCAGGACCAGTACCGCGACATGCAGGGACGTGCGCTGCAGACCGGATTCCAGGTCGCAGCCGAGGAGACGTTCGATGGTGTGCAGGCGCTGGTAGTACGCCTGCCGGGACATGCCGGCGTGTTTCGCCGCGACCGACTTGTTCCCGGCCGCCGCGAGATAGGCGCGCAGCGCCGGGAGCAGGTCGCCGTTGTTGCGGTCGTCGTGCTCTATGAGGCGCGTCAGTTGCCGTTCCGCGTACCGCTGAAGGCGCGTGTCCGCCCGCAGGACGCCCAGCAGGTCCGGCAGCCGGACGTCGGCGGGGACGTAGAACCATCGCTCCGGAGAGGCCGGGGTGATGGCCTCCGCGGTCTGCTCCGCCTCCTGCCACGACCGGGCGATCCCGCCGAGGTCGGTCACCCCGGGGCCGACGGCGACGACCGCCCGCGGGCCGAGTTCTTCCCGGGCCAGCCGGCCGATCCGCTCGGCGACCGGCTGCCAGGCGCTCGCCTGTGCCAGTGCCATGAGGACGCCGATCCGGCCCGGGGCCGTCTCGCCGACCAGGGCGCGCACGCCCGTGTGCGTCAGCGCCTTCGCGATCCGCTCGTCGAGGTGATCGTCCTCGGTGCCGGTGCGCGGGTGGCGGATGACCACGGCGAAGAGCCGGTGTCCGGAAGTGGGCAGCCCCAGCGCCTCGGTACGGGCCCGCGCGTCGGCGGGAGAGCGGAAACGCCGTTCGTACAGGTCTCGCAGTACGGTGCGGTGGGCCCGGCGCTCCCACCAGGCCTGCCCCGCAAGGCGCGCCATGGTCAGCGCGACCGCCGCGCTCTCCAGCACGAGGACGTGTTCGGGGTCGGGCTCGGCGTTGAGCCGGCCCTCCAGCAGGACCAGCCGCCCCCAGGGCCCGTGGTGGTCCTGCACCGGTGCGACCAGCCACCCCTCCGGGCCGCTCGGCGTGATCCTCTCCGGTGTCGGTGCGGCCCGCGATCGCCTCGACCAGGCCGAGACCACCGGTTCGTACGGCCGACCGAGCAGCTCGCACATGAGGACCCGGTGGGTGAGATCCTCCAGCACCACGGGGGCTCCGGTGAGCTCCGCGGTGGTGTGCACCAGCTCCTCGGGATCCGCGCCCCGCAGCGTCAGGGCGGTGAAGATGTCCTGGATGTCCCTCCCGCGACGCAGCAGGGCCCCTTGGGCGTCGAGGATGAGCGCGTGCACCGTCTGCGTGACGTCGATGAACCGGACGCCCCGGGCCAGCTCGACCAGCGGCACGTCACGAGCGCGGCACGCCGTCACCAGCTCGTGGGGCACCTTCTGGTACCGGTATCCGAGCTCCACGACCAGGCCGGCCGCGCCGACGTCCGCGAGCTGGTCGACGTAGCCGCGCAGCTCGGAGGCGTCCTCGGGATGCGGCATGCCGGTCGTCAGTACCAGCTCGCCGCCCTCCAGGAAGTCCGCGGGGTTGAGGAGCTCGGTGACGTGCACCCAGCGCACCGGGCTGTCCAGCCGTGACTCCCCGGCCAGCACGCGCGGCATCCCTTCGGCGAGCACGGGCAGGAGCAGTACCTCCCTGAGGGTGGGGAAGTGCCCGGTTACGGTGTGTCTGGGCGGCATAGGGGGTCTTTCTTCTGAAGGAATCCGGCTCACCATGGCACCGGCCACACATGGTGACAAGAGGCGGCCCGTCATTCGGGCAGTCCGGTCGTCCGCAGTGACAGACCGTCTCGAGAAGGCCCCAAGCCGGAACAGAGTGTGGGTTGACCTGCGGGTTCCGGCGGGCGGAAAGTGAACGCCATCCCCGGCAGGATCCGAACCGCAAAGGTCCGCACGGTATCCGCAGCGTGCTGGGGCCCGACTGCCACCCAGACCACACCATCGAGAGGAGCGACCTCATGCGCATCCCGAAGCGCGTCGCCGTGATCGGTGCCGGCAGCATGGGCAGCCAGGCCATGTGGCGACTGGCCGCCCGCGGAGCCGAGGTCATCGGCTACGACCGGTACGCACCGGGTCACGACCGCGGCGCGGCCGGGGGCGAGAGCCGCATCTACCGAGCCGTCCACCTCGGTGAGCCCGCGTACATCCCTCTGCTGCGGCTGGCGGACCGGATGTGGGAGCAGCTCCAGAGGGAGACCGGCCTGTCGCTTCGACGCCGCAGCGGCAGCCTGGTGATGGGGGAGGCCTCCTCATCGTCCATGAGCCTCCTCCTGTCCACCAGCACCGCCCAGGGGCTGGATCACGAGGTCCTGGAGCGGGAGGAACTCGCCCGCCGCTACCCGCAGCACCTGCTCCCGGACGGACACATCGCCGTCCTGGACCGCTTGGGCGCCGTCATCAGGCCGGAGGCGTCCATACAGGCCGCCGCGAGCCGTGCCGAGCACCTGGGCGCCCGGCTGCACCGCTACACCACGGTGCGCGAGGTCGTCCCCGCGCCGGGCGGCGGGGTGCGGGTCGTCACCGACCAGGGCACGGACCACGTGGACGCCGCCGTGGTGACCGTGGGCCCCTGGATCAACACCCTGCTCCCGGACCTTCCTCAAGCCATCGACGTCCGGCGGGTGGTCTGCTCCTGGCACCTGCCCACCCGTCACGACTGGTTCGCGGGCGGTGCTCCTCCGTTCGTGCGTGCCGTACCGCACGACTGCTTCGGAATCCCGTCGCCCGACGGCATCTCCGTCAAGCTCGGTCTCTCCTTCAAGTACCACGCGCCGGTGCCGGAGCCCGAACGGCTCGACCGCACGGTCCGCCCCGAGGAACTCGGCACCTTCCGCGAGCTCATCGACGAACTCATGCCCGACCTGAACCCCGACCCCATCAGGATGTCGGCCTACATGGAGGGCTACACGCAGTCCGGCAACCCGCTCGTCGGTCATCTCCCCGGCGAGGACGACATCATCGTCATGGCCGGATTCTCCGGCAGCGGCTTCAAGATCTCGCCCGCGATGGGAGAGATCGCCGCCGACCTGGCGCTCGACGGCACCACCCGGCACCCGGTCGGCTTCCTTGCTCCGGCGGGTGTCGGCGCCGCCTGATCGCAGGCGACCGGCCACGGCGTCGCCCTGCACTCCGACTCGCGTGTCGCGAGCATGACAAAGAGAGTCCCGTACCGGGCCATGTCCGGTTACCCACGCACAAGAGACTGGAGTACCTCCATGCGTCCCATCCCCTCCTTCCAGTTCCGCCCGAAGTACGTCTCGTTCGACTGCTACGGCACGTTGATCGAGTGGCCGATGAACCCCATCACCCGTGAACTCGTCGGTGACCAGATCCCGGCCGAGCACTGGGACCAGTTCGTCAAGGAGTTCCGCGGCTACCGCTACGACTCGATCCTCGACGCGTTCCGCCCCTACGAGCAGACGCTCCAGGACGCCTTCGAAAAGGTCTGCCGCAAGTGGGGCGTCAAGGCCGCCCCGGACGCCGGCAAGCGGTTGGCCGACGGCGTGCGCAGCTGGGGCCCGCACGCGGATGTGCCGGAACCGCTGAAGAAGATGGGCGAGCACTACAAGCTGGTGATCCTCTCCAACGCCGAGGACTCCTTCCTCGCGGAGAGCGTGCCCCGGCTCGGCGCGGACTTCCACGCGGTCTTCACCGCGGAGCAGGCCGGCTACTACAAGCCCCGCTATGCGGCGTTCGAGTACATGCTCGACCAACTCGACGCGTCCCCCGAGGACTTCGTGCACGTCTCCTCGCACACCCGCTACGACCTGATGCCGATGCACGACATGGGTTTCCGCAACCTCGTCCTCCTGGACCGCGGCTACGACCCGGTCACCCACGGCTACGACTACGTGACCGTCAAGTCCCTCGACGAGCTCAACCAGATGCTGGGCATCTGACGCGCCACGACGCCGTCCCACCCCCGGACCGAGCCACACATCGTCCCCGCATCACGGCCACCCGCATCCGTCGCACCCCTCGCATCACAGGCTCCCCGTATCCCCGCGTTCCCCAGGAGGCACCGCCATGGAAAACAACCGGACCAGCCGCAGAACCGTACGCCGCACCGCAGGCGCCGTAGCTGCCGCCATGCAGGCCAACCGGCAGTTGAGCATCCCGATCGTCACGACCGCCCTGGCCCTCGCGCTCGCCGCGTGCGGCGCGGGCGCCACGGGGCAGAACGTAGGGGCGAAGAGCACGGCACAGGGCGCAGGATCCGGCTCGTCGGCCGAGCACACCGACGACATCTCGGTCGGTGTGAAGCCGGACCCGAACGCGGTGAAGCTGCTGCCCGCGGCGGTGAAGGCCAAGGGCACGCTCTCGGTGCCCATGGACCTGTCGTACCCGCCCACCACGTTCATGGCATCGGACAACAAGACCCCGATCGGATTCAACCCGGACATCGCCCGGCTGATCGCCGCCAAGCTCGGCCTGAAGCTCCAGATCAACAACGTCAAGTTCGACACCATCATCACCGGACTGCAGGCCAACCGGTACGACTTCACCGCCTCCACCATGGGCGCCACGACGGACCGGCTGAAGGCGCTCGACATGGTCGACTACTTCAAGGCCGGGACCGGAGTGTCCGTCCCCTACGGCAATCCGCAGAACCTGGGCACCCACACGCTGTGCGGGCACCACGTCGGTGTCACCTCCGGCAGCACCCAGGAACTGCAGTGGCTGCCCCAGCTGTCGAAGCAGGACTGTACGAGCAAGGGCAAGCCGGCCATCAAGGCGGTGACCCTGCCCAGCGTGAACGACGCTCTCACCCAGCTGGTCTCCAAGCGGATCGACGCGGTGATGTACGACTTCATCGCGCTCGAGTGGGCGGCCGCGCAGCAGCCGAAGACGTTCGACGTCCTCAAGCCCCTGGTGACCACCAAGCCCGTGACCGTCGCCCTGAAGAAGGACTCCCCGCTGACCCCCGCGGTGCAGGCCGCTCTCCAGTCGATCATCGACAGCCCCAAGTACGCCCAGGCGCTGGGCCGCTGGGGGCTCCAGGACCTGGGGATCAAGACCGCGGCCGCGGCCGTCCCGCAGGACTGAGACGCCGATGGACGTGATCGAGACCACGACGACCAGGAGCGGACCGGTGTCACCACTACGGGCTGAGGAGAAGAAGCGGATCACGCCGAAACGTCCGCGCGACTACGTCGCCTGGGCCGTGGCCATCGCGATCGTCGCCGGTCTGGTGTGGACCGCGGTGACGAACGAGAACTACCGCTGGCCCGTGGTGTTCAGCTACTTCACCACGCAGACCATCCTCAACGGCCTGCTGGTCACGCTGCTCCTGACCGCAGCGAGCATGGGATTGGGCACGCTGCTGGGGCTGGTGCTGGCGGTGATGCGCATGTCGCAGCAGCGGCCCGTTGCCGGGCTGGCCCAGCTCTACATCACCTTCTTCCGCGGCACGCCGGTGCTCGTGCAGCTGGTGTTCTGGTTCAACATCGCGGCGCTGTACCCGAACCTCTCCATCGGCATCCCGTTCACCGACATCTCCACGCCGGTGAACGTGAACGCGATCATGACGCCGATGACCGCGGCCATCGTGGGACTCACCCTCAACCAGGCCGCCTACATGTCCGAGATCATCCGCGGCGGCTTCGCCTCGGTCAGCCGCGGACAGCACGAAGCCGCCGAGTCCCTGGGCATGTCGGGGTTCACCAAGCTCCGCCACGTGATCATCCCGCAGACCATGCCGGCCATCATCCCCGCCACCGGCAACCAGGTGATCGGCATGCTCAAGGAGACCTCACTGGTGAGCGTGCTCGGCGTCGCCGACCTTTTGCAGAGCGCCCAGGCGATCTACGCCCGCACCTACCAGACGATCCCGCTGCTGATCGTGGCCAGCCTCTGGTACCTGATCATGACGCTGGTGCTGAGCGTGCCCCAGTCCATGATCGAGCGCCGATTCTCCCGCTCCACCCGGACACGGCTGACCCCGGCCGCCACCCCGGCCGAGCCCGGGACCGGCCCGCTCGTTCCCACCACGAGGGAGTCCCTGCTGTGAACCCGGACGGAACGATCGTCGCACGCAAACTGTGCAAGAGCTTCGGACGTCACCAGGTCCTGCGTGACATCGACCTGACCGTCGCGGCCGGGGAGATCTCCTGCATCATCGGACCCAGCGGATCCGGCAAATCAACCCTGCTGCGGTGCATCAACGGGCTGGAGACCGTCGACCGCGGCGTCCTCAAGGTCAACGGAGAGGACTTCGGCTACGTCGAGAAGGACGACGCCTACCACGCCGTACGCCCCAAACGGCTGGCCCAACAACGCGCCCGCATCGGCATGGTGTTCCAGCAGTTCAACCTGTTCCCCAACATGACCGCCGAGAGCAACGTCATGTCCGGACCGGTACTGGTGCAGAAGAAGAACCGCGCCGCCTCCCGGGAGCAGGCACAGCACCTGCTGGCCAGGGTCGGCCTGGAGGGATGCGGCCACAAGTACCCCGCCCAGCTCTCCGGCGGCCAGCAGCAGCGCGTGGCCATCGCCCGCGCACTGGCGATGGAACCCACCATCATGCTGTTCGACGAACCCACCAGCGCGCTGGACCCCGAGCGCGTGGGCGAAGTACTCGCCGTCATGCGCGACCTCGCCGGCAACGGCATGACCATGCTCCTCGTCACTCACGAGATGGCCTTCGCCCGCGAAGTCGCCGACGAAGTCCTCTTCATGGACGAAGGCATCGCCGTCGAACGCGGCGACGCACGCGAAGTCCTGGCCAACCCCCGCGAGAAACGCACCCAGGCCTTCCTCGAACGAGTGCTGTAGAAGCGGCGCTGCAGAAGCGCCCAGCACACGCGGCAGCGGGTCCGGCTCCAGTTCGACGTCGATCCGACCGTCACAGCGCCATGACAGCGCCGACGGCCGGGCGCCCGGTGGTGCCCGGCCGTCCCTCACCACGAAACTCCCCCGCTAAGGACCCGAGATGAAGACGATTCCCTATTGGATAGAAACCGCCGGGGCGTTTCCCGACCGATCCGGCAAGCCGCTGACCGAGGACACCGACGTGGTGGTCATCGGCGCCGGCCTGACGGGTCTGTCCACCGCCCTGCACTCCGCCCGCAAGGGCGCCCGCGTCACCCTCGTCGAGAAGGGCCAGATCGGCTCCGGTGCCTCCGCCCGCAACGGCGGCATGGCCAACCTGGGCTTCACCATCGGCGTGGGCCAGGCCATCCGCCGCTACGGACTCGAACGGGCCCGCGAGATCTACAACTCCTACGGCGAGGCCGTTGACACCGTCGAACGGCTCGTCAACGAGGAGTCCATCGACTGCCAGTTCCGCCGCGTCGGACGCCTGGGCGTCGCCTCCCGCCCCGCCCACTTCGAGAGCAAGAAGGCCCAACAGCGCGCCCTGGGAAAGCACTTCGGACACGAGACCACTCTGATCGGCAAGTCCGAACTGCGTTCCGAGATCGGCTCCGACGTCTACCACGGCGGCCTGCTCGACCCGTTCAGCGCCGCCCTGCACGTCGGCCGCTTCGTGCGCGGCATGGCCGAGGCGTGCGAGCGCGCCGGTGTCGAGATCCACGAGCGCAACGCCGGCGTCGGCGTACGCCGTACCGCAGCCGGACGGTTCGAGGTCAGCACCGAGCGCGGCGTGATCCGCGCCGGGCAGGTCATGCTGGCCACCGACGCCTACACCGACCGGAACTTCCCCTGGCTGCGCCGCCAGCAGGTCTGTGTCGGCAGCTTCATCATCGTCACCGAGCCGCTCGGCGAGGAACTCGCCCGGGACATCATCCCCAAGGCCCGCCTCATCGTCGACTCCAACAAGGTCTGCCACTACTTCCGGCTCACCCCGGACAACCGGCTGCTGTTCGGCGGCCGCGCCCGCTTCGCGCCGTCCGACCCCACCTCGGACAAGAAGAGCGGGGCCGTCCTGTTCCGTGAGATGTGCGAGATCTTCCCCCAGCTCTCCCGCACAAAGATCGAGTACGTGTGGGGCGGCTCCGTCGGCTTCGCCATGGACCGCATCGTGCACGCCGGGCAGACCGACGACGGCGTCTACTACTCCATGGGATACGCAGGCCACGGCGTGCAGATGGCCACCCACATGGGGCAGGTCATGGCCGAAGTGATGGACGGCCACCCCGAGGTCAACCCCGTCCGCGACATAGCCCCGCCCCGCATCCCCCTCTACAACGGCACCGCCTGGTTCCTGCCCTTCGCGGGCGCCTACTACAAGACGCTCGACCGCATCCGCTGACCGGTCGGCAGCCCCTCTGCACCCACAAGGAGATACCCACGATGACTGTCGTCCGTGATGTACCCAAGCAGCTGTTCATCGGCGGCGATTGGCAGGACGCGGAGTCCGCCCGGACCCTCTCCGTCGACAACCCGGCCACCGGCGAGGAACTGTGCCAGGTCGCCGACGCCTCACCCGGCGACGGCCGGCGTGCCCTCGAAGCGGCGGTCGCCGCGCAGGCCGCCTGGGCCGCCACCCCGCCGCGCGTGCGCAGCGAGATCCTGCGTCGCGCCTACGACATCATCATCGCGCGCACCGAGGACCTCGCGCTGCTGATGACCCTGGAGATGGGCAAGCCCCTGGCCGAGGCGCGGGCCGAGGTCGCCTACGGCGCCGAGTTCTTCCGCTGGTTCTCCGAGGAAGCCGTCCGTGTCGACGGCGGCATGATGACCGCCCCCGACGGCAGGAACCGTCTGCTGGTCACCCGTCAGCCCGTCGGACCCTGTCTGCTCATCACTCCCTGGAACTTCCCCCTGGCCATGGGCACCCGCAAGATCGGCCCCGCCATCGCCGCGGGCTGCACCATCGTCCTCAAACCCGCCCCGCAGACGCCCCTGACCAGCCTTGTCCTGGCTCAGATCCTCACCGAAGCGGGGCTGCCGGCCGGTGTGCTGAACGTCGTCACCACCTCCGACGCCGCCGGCGTCGTCGAACCCCTGCTGCGCGGCGGGCAGATCCGCAAGCTGTCCTTCACCGGATCCACCCAGGTCGGCCGGATCCTGCTGGCCCAGTGCGCCGACACCGTCATCCGCACCTCCATGGAACTGGGCGGCAACGCCCCGCTCCTCGTCTTCGATGACGCCGACCTCGACGTGGCCGTCGAGGGCACCATGGTCGCCAAGATGCGCAACATGGGCGAGTCCTGCTGCGCGGCCAACCGCATCTTCGTCCACGCCTCCGTCGCCGACGAGTTCGCCCAACGCCTTACCGCCCGCATGGCCGCCCTCACCGTCGGGCCCGGCACCGAACCCGGCACCGACGTCGGTCCCCTCATCGATGTCGTCGGCCGCAGCAAGGCACACGACCTCGTGCGGGACGCCGTCAAGCGCGGTGCCACCGTCCTGACCGGCGGCGAACTCCCCGAGGGCCCCGGCTGCTTCTACCCGCCCACCGTCCTCACCGGCATCGCCCCCGACTCCGCGATCATCGACTCCGAGATCTTCGGCCCGGTCGCCGCGATCCGCACCTTCGAGACCGAAGACGAGGCCGTGGCCGCCGCCAACGACACCGAATTCGGCCTGGCCGCCTACCTGTTCACCCAGAACCTCGACCGTGCCCTGCGAGTCGCCGAACGCCTCGAAAGCGGCATGATCGGCATCAACACCGGATTGGTGTCCAACCCCGCCGCGCCCTTCGGCGGCGTCAAGCAGTCCGGCCTGGGCCGCGAAGGCGGACGCGTCGGCATCGACGAGTTCCTGGAGTACAAGTACCTGGCCGTCCCCGTCGGAGCCTGACATGCGCGACCGACTCGTCGTCCTCTACCGCGGCAACCGGCCCCCCGCCACCGCGCGCCTCGAAGACCTGGCCGACACCGTCTACGCCACCGAGGAGGAGCTGCCCTACCTCCTCCCCGGCGCCGACGTCCTCCTGGCCTGGGTGAACATCACCCCGGCCATCCGGGAGGCATGGCCCGATGATCCCCACAAGGCGCCCCGCTGGGTGCACGCGTCCTCCGCCGGCGTGGACTCCTTCCTGTTCCCCGCCCTGGTGGACGATCCGCAGGTGGTCCTGACCAACGCACGCGGGGTCTATGAGCAGCCGACCGCTGAGTACGTCCTGGGCCTGATCCTCTCCCTCGCCAAGGACTTCCCCGGCACCTGGGAGCACCAGCGGCGCCGCGAGTGGCGCCCGCGCCCCAGCGACGGCATCACCGGACGCACCGTGCTGGTCTGGGGGACGGGGCCGATCGGCCGGGCCATCGCCCGGCTGTTGCGCGCCGTCGGAATGCGGGTGAGCGGAGCCGGCCGCGCACCCCGTACGGACGACCCCGACTTCGGCACGGTCCACGGCGCCGCGACCCTGCGCTCCGCCCTGACAGAAGCGGACTACATCGTCCTGGCCGCTCCCCTCACCCAGGGCACCCGGGGAATGGTCGACGCCTCCGTGCTGGCGGCCATGAAGCCGGGGGCCCGGCTGATCAACGTAGGCCGGGGCGGACTCGTCGACGAGGAAGCGCTGGTCGACCACCTCGCCGCCGGACGGCTCGCGGGCGCGGCCCTGGACGTGTTCGCCCAAGAACCCCTGCCGGCCGAATCACCTCTGTGGAACCTGCCCGGCGTGATGATCTCCCCACACACGGCGGGCGAGACCACCAGCGAGCGCGAGGCGCTCATCGAGGTGTTCCTCGACAACTTCGCCCGCCGCCTCGAGGGCCGGCCGCTGCGCAATGTGGTGGACAAGCAGCGCGGATACGTGGTCGACGACACGTACCCCGCCTGAAGGCGAGCAGGGCGTGGCCCCGGCCGGTAACTCCTAC